>CAZYYL010000235.1:0-2120 GCA_964651425.1 uncultured Microbacteriaceae bacterium
TGCCGATGTTCACATTGATGGCCCTCGGTTACTCGACGTCCATCCTCGTGGCTCGGGCATACTGCGCGAAGCGCGCGAAAGAACTCAACTCGATCGTCTCGACGTCGCTCATCACGACGTTCACGCTCTCGGCTCTGATTAGTTTTCCGCTCATGCTCTGGCCGACTGAAATCCTGCGGTTCAGCGGAGCATCAGCTGAGATCATTGAGTCTGGGTCGAGTTTTCTTGCCGTGTGCGCGATTTCACTTACGCCCGGAGTCTTGAGCGGAGTATTCAGTGGAATTCTTCGTTCGGCCAATCATGCCCGTAGCCCGATGGTCGCCACACTCATCACCGTTGCGCTCAACACACCGATCGCGATCGTGCTCGTGTTCGGCCTCGGCCCAATCCCTGCAATGGGGGTTGTTGGTGCAGCATGGGCCGCCACGCTGACGACGATCATCAAGGTGCTCGTCCTGTGGGTTCAAACCTTCGGCATCTTCGACGTTGCCGATTGGGTTATCCCGCGAGCACTGAGCGCGTGGCGTGCGCTGTGGAAGCCCCTTTTCACACTCGCACTCCCACTTGCGGCCACAGAGATCTTTTACACAATGGGAATCTTTTTCTTCAACGTGCTCGTCGGTGCAATCAGCGACGACGCCCTCGCCGCAATGCAGATCATCAGTGGACTCGAAAGTGTTTTCGTGGTGGCGAGCCTTGGACTGATGAGCGCCATCACCGCTCTCGCAGGTCATGCGGTGGGAGCCGGCGATGCGCGGCTTGCCGTCGCGTGGATTCAGCGCATCAAACGCATAGGTGTTATCACGTCAATCATTTTCGGTGCGTTGCTCGCCGCGAGCGCGTTCGGTATCTCGGGAATGTTCCCCGCCGTTGGACAGTCAGTGGTGTGGATGGCCATGGTCGGTGTGCTCGCTAATGCCGCGTTCCAGCCGCTCAAGGTGCGCAATGTGTTGCTCGGAGCGGCTATCTTGCCCTCGGGCAACGATGTCAAGGGCGTGATGATGGGCGATTTCACGGGACCATTTCTGGTGAGCATCCCGCTCGCGCTTCTGCTCGGCTTCGCCACTCCGCTCGGCTTCTATGGCGTCATCATCGCGCGACTCGTCGAAGAAGTCGCGAAGTTCGCCGTCTTCCGGTGGCGCGAACGCAAACTGAACTGGCCTGTGCTCGTCGAGAAGCACCTTGCAAAACAGATTGAGATCGACGATCCACACGTGGGTCTGATGCAGGCGTAGCGCGTTGTCACCACACCATCACGTTGCACAGCGTAGACTTGAAAACCGTTCTACTTCTATGACATGAGAGGCACAACCTTGAATCGCTCCGTACTTCGCATCAGCGCCGCAATTGTCTCGCTCGGTGTTGCGTCCAGCTTGATTGCTAGCCCCGCCGTCGCCGCCGTCGAAGACGGAACTTATGGCATCTGGGCGGCGACAGACCCGACGAATGCCCCGACCGGATCTTTGACATTTGGCAACACTGCCGTGGGTGGTGCGACGTACCAGTGGACGAACGCAACGGGTACTTCTGGCTACCCCTACATTGAGACGTCGTCCGACAAAGGCGACTGGGTCAACGCTTCGACGCCGATTGGCGCCGTTTTCGGGCCGAATGGCCCCTCGAGCGTCGAGAACATGATCATTCTCGACTCGACTGACCCTAACTCCGGCACGCTGTCTGTCACGTTCACAAACGCAGTTCCCGCGAACTATCTCGGCGTCGCCATTCTGGACATTGATTCCGCAAACATGGATGACATCAACGAGGCCGACCGCGTGCTTGTTGAAGCGGTCGCGAACGACGCGAGCGATCTGACCTCCGCAGAACTTAACGGCGCAGTTTTCAACTTCTGCGATGTGCCGGTCAATGCCGACATGCCGTCGAACTGTTCGGATACTCCTGACACTGTTGTCCCCGATATGTCCCAGCCGAGCGCCACGAGCGTCTACTTCACCGGCCGCATCGCGGATTCGACCAACATCGGCGATAGTGCGTGGATTAACCCGACCAAGGACGTAAAGAACCTCAACATCACCTGGACCGGAAACGATTCCGGAAGCTCGATCCGAGTTGTCATCGCCGTCAAGCAGGACCCGAAGCCCGAACTGCCGAACACCGGT
>CAZYYL010000236.1:0-2111 GCA_964651425.1 uncultured Microbacteriaceae bacterium
AATTCTCCGGCCCCCACTCCAACGACCCGGTCGCTCCGACCTGCATCGCGCCCGAACCGCGCGTAAACGTGACGCGCGAGTCCAGCGTCTTCGTCCCTGCGAAATCGGGGTCGAGCGCGGGCGCACCGAGGCCGGCGAACAGAGCGGCGTATTGAGGCGCGAGCATGGCCGATTACGACTGGAGCGTCTTGAGCGCGAAGAAGAACGATTGACCAGAGGCGGGCGTGAACGCGCCGCGCGTCTCGACCATAGCCCACAACGACGTCAGGCCGTTGCCCAACTCGACCGGGAGCGCCGAGCCGGAGCCGGCGAACGTGCCGAGCGTGATGGCGCAATCGGAGCCGGTGCCCGCGGTGGTGAATCCGTTGAAGTCGATGTATCCGATGCGCACGCTGCGATTGGCCCAAAGAATCGTGTGGGCCGCGTTGTCGTTGATCGGGGTCGGGCTCGAAGCCTTGAAAAGGTGAAGCCGGAGCGACCCCGTGAACGTGCTCTGGTTAGTCATGCATCGCGCGGCGACGATCAAGCCGTCACCGCCGGCCACCGGGAGCACGTTCTGGAACTCGATGAGCGCCGGAGCGGAGGTGCTGTTGCTCACGGCGTCGTTTGCCGCGTAGGCGGTCGTGTCCGCCGGGCGCGTCAGCGTCGCCTCCGAAATTTTGAGGGGAAGAAAACCGTTCGTTGACGCCTTCACCTTCACGTCGACGTCCGACGCGAGAACCACGGGAGATGACGCCACCGCCAACGCCTGCCCAAGGGCGGGCGTTTTTCCGTCGATGCTAGCGATAACCGAAGAATCGACCTTCACGCTCACCCCGGCTACGCCGTTCAGAACGCCGAGGATTTTTCGCAGCAGGTCGTTGTCGCTATCGCACGGACGCCACTGAGAAGCTTGGGAAGAGTCAGCCATAATAAGAACGGGTTGGATCGAGTCTACGCACGAAAAAGGCCTCCCCTTGTGAGGGAGGCCTGAAACTGTCCTCTAGCCCAGATCAGAGCAGGGAGCCGGAGGTGGGGCAGCTCACGATGCCGGTGTCGTAGGGGCAGCGGCGGTAGATCACCGGGATCACGTTGGCCGGGCGGATCGGGCGATACGCGCGGGTGATCTCGTATTTGTGGAAGCCGAAGTCGCCGTAGGCATTGCAGGCGTTGTCGACCTGATAGTGCCACTGGAGCTCGCCCATCGCGAGCTGGGGAGCGAACTTGAAGCTGCCTTCGCCGGTGAAACGCTCGGGGACCAGACGCTCGAAGGTGTTGTCACCGATGAGGAATCCGATCTCGAACGGGGCGCTCACCCAAGCGGGGTTGACGCGGCGGGCGTTGCCCTTGGTGGTCGGGACCGAGATGAACGGCTCGACGAGGGTGGGGACGCCGTTGGTGAACGCCGAGGCGCGGAGGGGGCGCTGGTCGACGCCGAACTGGATGCCGCGGTAGGCAGTCGAGGACTCCCAAGTGTAGCCGCGGAGCGAGGTCTCGCCGAACTTGACGTTACCGGTGGTGAGGGCCACGAGGACGTCCTTGACGCCGATCTCGTTGCGGAAGGCCTCGATGATGTCGGAGCCGCCGATGAACTTGTAGTGCGCGCCGGCAGCGCCGCCGTCGAACATCTCGCCGAGGAGGACCTCCTTGTTGTAACGGGCGAGCTGGTGCAGCGCCTTGAAGGAAAGCGTGCCGATGTTGGCCGCGGCGATGTTGGCGAAGGAGACGTCGATCTGAGACTCGCCACCGGTGAGGCCTTGGCTGAAGCTGACCGTGCCGGAGTTGCCGGCGACCCACTTGACGCCGGAGCGGTTGAGGAGGTTGGCGCGAACGTCGACGTTGACGTATTCGAGCATCAGCTTCTTCAGGGAGTCCTCGGCGGAGAGGTAGGAGCCGCGGAAGGCCGCGTAGGCACCCTTGACGCACACCTTGGGGCCGAAGCCGCGCTTCGTGCCGAGCTTGTAGGTGTATTCGGTCGTGGCGGTGCCCTCGGTGGTCTCGACGGGGCCGCAGATGTCGACCGTGTCGGCGAAGGTGGGCGTGACGAGAGAGTCGCCGGGGAGCGCCTGCTCCTGAATCACCGAGCGAACGGTGTCGGAAACGCCAGCCGGGAAGACGCCGCCCTTGAGGAT
>CAZYYL010000237.1:0-2109 GCA_964651425.1 uncultured Microbacteriaceae bacterium
CTGGGCCACATCACGGCGGCGTCAGAACTGCCGATCGCCGCACTTGAACCGTTCGATATTTCGGTAGGCGTGACGGTTGTTCCGCGCCCGTTGGGTGTGGTGGGCATCCTGATGCCGTGGAACAACCCGTTGGCTCTACCGGTCGGCAAAGTCGCCCCCGCGTTGTTGTCGGGCAACGGGGTGGTGTTCAAGCCGGCACCCGAAGGTGATCGAATCGCACGGATGACCGTGGACTCCCTCGTGCGTGCGGGGATGCCTTCAGGGCTGGTCGGAATCGTGACCGGTGGCCCGTCAGCCGGCATGCAGGTCATTCATTCACCCCTTGTCGGCGGGGTTTCGATAACCGGTTCCACTCGAGCCGGCCGGGCCGTAGGTGCCGCGTGTGTCGCACTGGGCAAACCGATTCAGGCGGAACTCGGGGGAAACAACGCGGCGATCGTACTCGACGATGTGGAGGTGCCGGCCGTGGCCGCTGCGCTCGTGCGCAACGCGTTCGCCTACTCAGGTCAGCGATGCACAGCGCTCCGTCGTTTCGTCGTCCACGCGGCCATCGTCGACGCGTTCATCGCCGCTGCCACCGCCGAAATCGACCGCCTCGAAATCGGCGGGCCGGCGGATATCTCGACCGCGGTTGGCCCGGTTATTTCACAGGGTGCGGCCGAGCGCATTTTGGCCGCGGTTCGCGATGCTGAGCGTGATGGCGACGAAGTGCTCGTTGGCGGCACCGGGTTCGAAGTGCTCGGTCATAACTTTGTTCGGCCGACACTTATTCGCGCCGCGTCATCAGATTCGCGCATTGTGCAAGATGAAACGTTTGGGCCGGTCGCCGTCGTTCAAGTCGCCGAATCACTCGACGACGCACTTGAGTTGGCGAACGGCGTGAGCCAGGGACTCCTCATGGGCGTGTGCACGGGAGACGAACAGGCGCTGGCCTACATCGCCGACCGCGCAAACGTCGGCGTGGTGAGTGTTGGGCCGAGGCCCGTTCCGGTGCATCCGGATGCCCCTTTTGGAGGATGGAAAGCATCGGGCATCGGGTCGCCCGAGCACGGAATCTGGGACCTCAACTTCTATACGCGTCCGCAGGTGCGCTACCGACCGTAGGTTGTCACGCGGCAATCAGGCTTTATCGGCCTTCGCGACAGTTGATTCGTAGATGCGCGCCAGCTCGACGCGATCGATTTTGCCGGCATTGGTTCGCGGGATGCTCGGCAGTGCGAAAATCGCCGAGGGCGCGAGTGACCCGAATCGGGTGGTCAGGGTGCGAGCGAGTTCTTTCAGATCGGGTGTCGACTCGTGCGCGACCACCACAGCGAGGGCGAACTGCTCCACACCTCCCGCGCCGGTGAAGCCGAAACCGGCCGCATCGGCGATGCCGGCGGAGTTGATGCTGGACGCGCCAAGAACGAAAGTTTCTACCTCAAGCGGCCGCACCTTGACGCCACCGAGGTTGACGACATCGGAGAGACGGCCGCGAAGCGTGAGGCGACCGTCTGACGTTAGCGACCCCTCGTCGCCCGTGTAGAACCAGCCGTCGCGAAACGCGGTCGCGGTTGCCTGCGCGTCCCCCAGATACCCGAGTGCCATGTGGGCACGGCGGTAGCTCACGGCGCCAGTCTCACCGGGCGGGACGGGTCGGTCGTGGGCATCCACTACTTCAAGTTCGGTGTCTTCGACGACGAACCCGGCGAACGAAGTGTCGTTGTCGGTGAGT
Organism: uncultured Microbacteriaceae bacterium; assembly: GCA_964651425.1. Classification (GTDB taxonomy): domain Bacteria; phylum Actinomycetota; class Actinomycetes; order Actinomycetales; family Microbacteriaceae; genus RFQD01. The sequence goes on from CAZYYL010000237.1 coordinate 1,715, forward strand.
TCGCGCTCTGCTGCGCGCCCGACCTCGGTTGATCCGTACAGGTTGTAAAGGCGAGCGTTCGACTCAGTGCGGACCGTCGCGCGAAGTGCTGGCGGAACAACGCTGCCCGCCGAGTAGATGCTGGTCAGCGAGGCGAGCGGATGCGCATCCCCCGCGCTGACATTCCGACGAGCCTCATCGAACAAAAGTGAAACCTGAATCGGCGACGCCTTGATCGAGCGAACTTTGTAGTTGGCGATAAGCCCGACGTTGTGAGCCGCGTTGCCGGGCGCGAGGTAGGTGTCGCCCGACTGAAGTGCGGCGAAGAACGTGTGGAAGCCGCTCGCTGTACCAATGTCGAGGATGCACAGGAAGGCGTCACCCGACACCCATAACTCGTGGGCGGCGAGTGCGCG
>CAZYYL010000238.1:0-2105 GCA_964651425.1 uncultured Microbacteriaceae bacterium
GCCGACGGCGGATTCCGGCACGCGTCGTGCCGCGACCGATCGCCACCGTCGATGGCAGGCGGGCGAACGTCAGAAGGTGTAGCTGACGTCGACGTCGTGGTGTTCGAGGCGACCGACGCGATCGAGAAACTCGGGCTTTCCCCAATTGAAAGTCAGCTCGCGGTCGCGGCCAATGTGTCGTCGGTGAGTCAACTGCTCGACACCGTCGCACGCCTCGAGCGCCACGGCGTAGGTGGATTTATCGACCTCTTCGTGGACAATGACCCCGGACAACCCGACCGCTATCTCGTTTTCACGGAACAGGGCGGCATCAACCTCCCCGACGAGAGCTACTACCGCGACGAGAAATTTGGGTCGGTGCGCGACGCGTATGTGTCGCACATCCAGCGCATGTTTGAACTTCTCGACGAGGCGCTTCCGGCATTCGCGAATGGCATTTCGGCGGCGGTGCGTGCTCAGCGCGCATACGACCTCGAGGTCGCGCTCGCCGGAGCCCACTGGGACAACGTGCGCACGCGCGATGCGCAGGCAACCTACAACCCGCTTTCGTGGGTCGAAATTCGCGCGCAGGTTGAGACCGCGTCGGCTGCAGCGATTGATCTCGAATCGGTCGCGAACCCATCGATGGAGGCGCACCCGCCTGCCGACCTCGATGTGTGGCTCACCGCGCTCGAAGTTCCTGCCGGCGCGTTCGACACCATCGTCGTTCGCCAGCCCAGTTTCCTCGTCGGGCTCGGCGCACTTCTTGTCAGTTCGAAGCTGGATGAGTGGCGCGACTGGCTCGTCTGGCAGGTGTTGCACTCCGCCGCACCGTTCCTCCCCGCCGCGTTTGTCGACGAGAACTTTGACTTCTATGGACGCACGCTCTCGGGAACGCCACAACAGCGTGACCGCTGGAAGCGCGGTGTGTCCGTTGTGGAGGGTTCGCTCGGCGAGGCCGTCGGTCGCATCTACGTCGACCGCCACTTTCCGCCCGCATCCAAGCAGCACATGGACGTGCTTGTCGGCTTCTTGATTGAGGCCTACCGTGAGTCGATTTCGAACCTGGAATGGATGACGGCGGATACGCGCAAACGCGCTCTCGAAAAACTCGACAAGTTCACGCCCAAGGTGGGCTACCCCGTGAAGTGGCGGGACTACTCGGCGCTCGAAATTGATGCAAACGACCTGATGGGCAACGTGCGCCGCATCGCCGAGTTCGATCTCGCGCGTGAGCTCGGCAAGGTCGGAAAGCCGATCGACCGCGACGAGTGGTTCATGACTCCACAGACGGTCAACGCGTATTACAACCCGGGCTTCAACGAGATTGTGTTCCCGGCAGCCATCCTGCAGCCACCATTCTTCGACGCCACATGGGACAACGCGGCCAACTACGGGTCGATCGGCGCGGTTATCGGTCACGAAATCGGACACGGGTTTGACGACCAGGGTTCGCGCTTCGATGGCGACGGTCGACTCATTGATTGGTGGTCGGATGCCGACCGCGAGCGTTTCGAAGAACGCACTGCGTCGCTCATCGAGCAGTACAACGAACTGTCGCCCGAAGGTGCCGACGGACAGACGGTCAACGGCGAACTCACCATCGGCGAGAACATCGGCGACCTCGGCGGATTGAGCATCGCGTGGAAGGCATACTTGATGTCGCTGAACGGCGCCGAGCCACCAGTGATTGACGGGCTCACCGCAGCGCAGCGATTCTTTATCTCGTGGGCGAATTCCTGGCAGCAAAAGAGTCGCCCGGAAGAGACCATCCGCTTGCTCTCAATCGACCCGCACTCGCCACCCGAGTTCCGGTGCAACCAGATCGTGCGCAACATCGACGCGTTCTATGACGCGTTCGGTGTGGGTCCCGACGACGAGCTGTGGCTCGAGCCGGAGCGTCGCGTCGCGATTTGGTAGGTCTTCGCGGTCGCCCGACGCGGTGCAAATCCGCGGGCGCGAAGCGCATTTAGCCGCCGGATAGAATTGCTCGCATGGCACCCACCTCCAAACTTGACGCCGTTGTTGCCCTCGCTCAGCACCGAGGCTTTGTTTTTCAGGCCGGCGAAATCTATGGCGGGTCACGTTCCGCGTGGGATTACGGACCCCTCGGCACCGCGCTGAAA
>CAZYYL010000239.1:0-2084 GCA_964651425.1 uncultured Microbacteriaceae bacterium
CTCGGCGAGCCACACGCCGCTAACGCTGCGAAGCACTACTCGACACGGCGCCTGTTCTGACGGTCCTCGGGTGGGAGGGGCCGACGGACGAGGTCGACCGGACGGTTACTGTCCGACGCCCGCCTCACCGAGCTCAGCGAGAATGCGATTCAGGTCTTGCACACTGGCGAACTCGATGCCAATCAAACCCTTTTTAGCGCTCAAGGTGATCTTGACTCGAGTATTCAATCGGTCACCGAGTCGGCTCGCGACATCATCGAGCATGGCGGTCTTGCCACCCGGCTGGGGCTTCTTCGCCGTTACCTTCTTCTCCGGGGCCGATCCCGCCAGAGCTTCCGCGGCGCGAACTGAGAGTTCCTCGTTGACGATCTTGTCAGCCAGTTTCGTCATCGCGGCCGTGTCACCCACCGACAAGATGGCGCGGGCATGACCCGCACTCAAGACTCCGGCTGCGACGCGCTTCTGAACGACGGGAGGAAGTTTCAGCAAGCGCATCGTGTTACTGATCTGCGGGCGAGAGCGCCCGATGCGCTCGGCGAGCTCCTCCTGAGTACAGCCGAAGTCAGCGAGCAGTTGTTGATAGGCAGATGCCTCTTCGAGAGGATTCAGTTGAGCGCGGTGCAAGTTCTCCAGCAGGGCATCTCGAAGCATGGCGTCATCCGCGGTCTCTTTGATGATCGCCGGGATGCTCTCCAGTCCGACGATGCGCGACGCACGCAGGCGGCGCTCACCCATGATGAGCTCATAGGTGGACTTGCCCGGGATCGGTCGAACGACGACCGGCTGCAGGATGCCGATCTCCCTGATTGAGTGAACCAACTCCGCCAGGTCTTGCTCGTCGAATACCTTTCGCGGCTGTTGCGGGTTCGGAACGATTTCCGTTGGCTTGATGTATGCCAGGCGCGCGCCCGGGACAGCGACGAGGTCGTTGTCGTTGATTGAAACAGGGTTCGTCGCCGTGGCGACTCCACCCGCACCCGGCGTGAAAAGTGCGTCAACGGTCCGGCTTGTCGTTTCGGGAGCGCCGGGAATCAGCGCGCCAATGCCGCGGCCAAGTCCAGTTCGTTTCGTCGCCATCAGGCCCTCCCAGTTAGTGCTGCGTGTCGTTCTGCGATTTCATGAGCGGACTCGAGGTAGGACACCGCGCCGATTGAATTGAGGTCATAGGTAAGGATGGTCTGTCCATAGCTCGGGGCTTCCGAGATCCTCACCGTGCGGGGAATGATCGTGTTCAACGTCTGTGTGGGGAAGTGGGTGCGCACATTTTCGGCGACCTCTTGGGCAAGGCGAGTGCGCCCATCAAACATCGTCAGCAAGATCGTGGTGAGTCGCAGATCCGGATTGAGTTGCGCACCGATGCGATTGACCGTGTCCTCCAATTGCGTCACGCCTTCCAGTGCGTAGTACTCACACTGAATGGGGATGAACACCTCTCGTGCCGCGACCAGCGCGTTGACCGTGAGGAGACCCAGAGACGGCGGGCAATCGATGAACACGTAGTGGAACGGTGCGGGCGTCGTGGAGAGGAACTCGGCCAGGGCGGCCTTGAGCCGGAAACGCGACTCGGGATCGGCAACAAGTTCGATCTCTGCGCCTGCAAGGTGGATATTCGACGGGATGCAGTACAGCTCACCCGGCTCAGGAGAGCGCTGGATGACTTGCGACATGGGCACGTCGTTGACGAGAACGTCGTAGATGCCCGGCACTTCGTATGTATGCGGGATTGACAGCGCGGTGGAGGCGTTTCCCTGCGGGTCAAGGTCAATGACGAGAACGCGCGCGCCGAGACGCGCAAATGCGCCGGCGAGGTTGACCGTCGACGTTGTCTTGCCAACGCCACCCTTTTGGTTAGACACGGTGAAGACTCGCGTTGCTCCCGGTAGCGGAGGTGCGGGCGCGTCAAGGATTCGTCGACGACGAGTCAGGTCAAGGGCTTCCAGGGCAAGTGGTGTGTCTGCCGGTGGGTTCTGCGGGGTGGCGGGGTCGAAATGTTTCACGTGAAACTTTGCTCCTAGCGTGCTAACCCATCAACCTTAGCCCGAACGACCCACGTCGTTTCTCCGAGGTCATTGCCCCCGAGTTCG
>CAZYYL010000240.1:0-2081 GCA_964651425.1 uncultured Microbacteriaceae bacterium
GACATCGGCTAGGTGAGTTGAATCAGCGGGATGATCATCTCGCGTTCGGTCAGCGCACCGTGCTGACCGACCATACGTCGGGGCGCGCGGTTCTCATCACGACCGTCGTAGACGACAACCGGCTTCGTCGTGAACAGAAAGAGTTCGCCGAGGCGATGCGCCACGTCGTCGTCAATGTGTGTCTCGCCAAGAACCCCCGATGCAATGACCTCGTTGCGCGTGGCGACGACGATGTCACCGTCTAGGTTTTCTTGCCATTTCTTGGCGCGGTCGTCGTGATTCATGTTCGGGCCAACATCGTCGAAGTACAGCTGCACACACCTCGGTTCCCCGCCCACGGCCACCACTGAACCCATTAGATGCTCGTCGTCGAGCACAACGTGGCGAGTGGCATCGACGTCGACCACACCATGGTCTGCCGTGACGAGAACGCTCACGCCGCGAGGAACGGACTCACGTAATGACTTGAGCGCACCATCGACTTCTTCGAGGCCTTCGCGCCACTGGTTCGACTCCACTCCAAACTTGTGCGCGGTGCTGTCGAGCTCGGAAATGTAGAGCATGACGAGTCGCCCCGGAATCTTCGCGAGCTCGGATGTGCGATTAACGCGTTCGTCGAGCGTGTCCGCAGAGACATACGTTGCGCCGCGGTAGGCCGTTCGCGTCATCGGCGAATTGGCAAACTTTGAGCGCCCCACGACGAAAACCTCTGCCGAAGCGGATGCGGATACGTTTTCCGCAAGCGTCGCGCAACGCATCCACTCATTACTGACCGCATCAAGTTCAGTGAGTTGATTCACCATGCGACCTGACTGTGGATCACGCAGTTTGTATCCGGCGATTCCGTGGATTGAAGGCGACTCCCCCGTCATCAAACTGACCAGGGCGGCTGCCGTTGTCGACGGAAACACTGTGACAAGTTCGCGACGAACGTGAGTGTCTCGAGAGAGGAATCGAGCGTGCCCTGCAGCATCACGCAAATTGTGGTGGCCGAGGCCGTCGACAAGAACGATGACGACTGATTTTGAATCGGGCAACGCCAGCGAATTGGTAAACCCCTGCACTCCTATCGCTGCAAGCGAACTCGGCACAACTTCGGTGAGGCTTCCGGCGTATCGCGACCCGGTCGGTAGCATGATGGTCATCCACGCCAGTCTTCCACAGGCATTTTGATGACTGGCGTGTTCGTGCGAAAGAAATACGAAAGCGGAATCTCCATGGCCTCGACGACTGATCCGGTGTCGCCTGCCGAACGAATTGACGACATCGATGTTGCCTCAGAAATGCAACAGTCGTTTCTTGAATACGCGTACTCCGTCATCTACTCGCGCGCACTGCCAGATGCTCGTGACGGTCTGAAGCCGGTACAGCGCCGCATCCTCTTCCAAATGAGCGAAATGGGGCTTCGACCTGACCGCGGTCACGTTAAGTCGGCCCGTGTCGTAGGTGAAGTGATGGGCAAGCTTCACCCTCACGGTGACGCATCTATCTACGACGCACTCGTCCGCCTCGCGCAGGATTTCAACCTTCGATTGCCGCTTGTTGATGGTCACGGAAACTTTGGGTCTCTCGACGACGGACCCGCAGCGTCGCGTTACACCGAAGCACGACTCACTCCGGCCGCCCTCAGCATGACTGCGGACCTGGACGAAGATGTTGTCGACTTCGTTCCAAACTATGACAACCAGATTATGCAGCCGGAAGTGCTACCGAGTGCGTATCCCAACCTGCTTGTCAACGGCACAACGGGTATCGCCGTCGGTATGGCCACCAACATGGCGCCTCATAACCTCATCGAGGTGGTAGGTGCGGCACGTCACTTGCTCGCGAACCCGGACGCCAGTCTCGACGAACTCATGGCCTTTGTCCCTGGGCCAGACCTTCCCAGCGGTGGAATCATCATGGGCCTCGATGGCATTCGCGACGCCTATGAAACGGGGCGTGGCAGCTTCCGGGTTCGAGCGACCAGCACCATCGAAAATGTGTCAGCTCGCAAGGTCGGTATCGTGGTAACCGAGTTGCCGTACATGGTTGGACCAGAGAAAGTCATCGACAAGATCAAAGACGGTGTCAACTCTAAG
>CAZYYL010000241.1:0-2077 GCA_964651425.1 uncultured Microbacteriaceae bacterium
GCGTCTTCGACTCGAGCTTGTCGAACTTGGGCGGAGTGCGGTGAATCGGCCAACGCTCCGCGAACTCGAACTTCTCTCCCGGAGCGCCGTTGAGCACGTCGCCCGTCACGTTGAACACTTTGCCCTTGGTCGCGTCGCCAACCGGCACCGAAATTGGCGCGCCGGTGTCGCGCACTTCCTGTCCGCGAACGAGACCGTCGGTGGGCTTCAGTGCGATGGCGCGCACCAAATCGTCACCGAGGTGCTGAGCAACCTCGAGAACGAGCTTGGTCTTCTCGCCGCCGAGTTCAACCGTGGTCTCGAGAGCGTTGTAGATGCCGGGGATGGCATCGTGCGGGAACTCGATGTCGACAACGGGGCCGGTCACGCGGGCGATGCGGCCCGTGGCGGTCTTGGTAGCCGTAGCAGTCATGATCTTCTCTCTCTTGCCTTGCGTGTTCTTCGTTATCCGGCGAGTGCGTCGGCGCCGCCGACGATCTCCGCAATCTGTTGGGTAATTTCTGATTGACGCGCGTTGTTCGCGAGTCGGGTGTATTCACGGATGAGCTTGTCGGCGTTGTCGCTCGCGGACTTCATTGCGCGCTGACGGCTCGCGTGCTCGGATGCGGCGGACTGCAACATCGCGTTCCAGATTCGGCTCTCGATGTAGACCGGGAGCAGCGCATCCAGCACCACATCAGCTTCAGGTTCGAATGCGTAGAGCGGAAGCGCGACGTTGTCTTCGGGAAGGTCGACGCCGTCGACGATCTCAAGCGGAAGAAGGCGAACAACCTCAGGAACTTGGCTGACCATGTTCACGAAGCGGTTGAAGACGATGTGAATCTCGTCGACGCCACCCTCAGATGTGGGCATGAGGAACTTCGAGACGACGGCGTCAGCAATTTCCTTGGCCGTCTCAAAGACAGGCGCGTCGGTTCCGCCCGTCCATGCCTGCACGGACGGGCGGCGACGGAAGTTGAAGTACGCGTTCGCTTTGCGTCCGACGAGGTAGTAGACGATGTCTTTGCCCTCGTTGCGGAGATGCTCCGCGAGACGCTCTGCTTCACGGAGCACGTTCGAGCTGAACGCACCGGCGAGACCACGGTCAGACGCAAAGATAACGACCGCAGAGCGCTCGATCTTCTCGGGTTCCGTGGTGAGAGTGTGCGAGACGTTCGAATAGGTTGCGACCGCCGAAACCGCGCGCGTGATGGCACGGGAGTACGGGGTCGCTGCCGCCACTCGAGCCTGGGCCTTCTGAATCCGGGATGCGGAAATCAGCTCCATGGCACGGGTGATCTTCTTGGTCGTCTGGGCAGAACGAATCTTCTGCCTATAGACCCGAAGTTGGGCTCCCATGAGTGTGTCCTTTTGTCTTTACGAATGCGGTCAGGTTGTGATTGGCAAGAGCGCGCTAGCGCTTCTTCTTGACGATCTTCTCCTGGTGGATGTCCTCGTCAGGAAGTGCTTTGAACTCTTCGTGACCGACCGAAGCGAGGGGCTTGCCTTCACCCGTCTGGAATTCCTTCTTGAATGCGAGGATGCCCTTCTCGAGCGCATCCGTCGTGTCATCGTCCAGCACGTTGGTGTCGCGCAGAGTCGTGAGCACCTTGGTCTTACGACCGAGGTAGTCAAGGAACTCGCGTTCGAAACGCAGGATGTCCTCGACCGGAACTTCATCGAGCTTGCCGGTGGTACCGGCCCAAATCGACACAACCTGGTCTTCAACCGGGTACGGCGTGTACTGAGGCTGCTTGAGCAGTTCGGTCAGTCGGGCACCGCGAGCGAGCTGACGGCGGCTGGCCGCGTCGAGGTCGGATGCGAACATCGCGAACGCCTCGAGCGAACGGTACTGAGCCAATTCGAGCTTCAAGGTACCCGAGACCTTCTTGATCGACTTCACCTGAGCGTCACCACCCACACGCGAAACCGAGATACCCACGTCAACGGCGGGACGCTGGTTAGCGTTGAAGAGGTCGGTTTCGAGGAAGATCTGGCCGTCGGTGATCGAAATCACGTTGGTCGGAATGTAGGCCGACACGTCGCCAGCCTGCGTTTCAATGATCGGCAATGCGGTCAGCGAACCGCCGCCATTGGC
>CAZYYL010000242.1:0-2070 GCA_964651425.1 uncultured Microbacteriaceae bacterium
TCCGTAGTAGCGCTTTCCGGGGTATCCCTCGGCGTACTTGTTGGTGAGCACCGAACCCTGCGACTGCAGCACCGCTCGGGGAACGAAGTTCTCCGAGGCGATCATCTCGAGGTAATCGCGCTGGCGGCCGAGCTCGAGGTTCAACACCTCCGCGATCTCGGGGTCGACCTCAGAGAGGGGGGCATTGAAAAGCTGGCGATCGTTCACGGGGCTCCTCGCAAGACGGGCGTTGATGCTCCCATTCTAGTTTGCGGGTCGCGTCTCCCGGCGTCGCGCAACGGTGACCATCGCGACGGCGGCGAGCAGAATCGCGGCACCAAGATACGGAAGAAAACCGATGCCGAGGGGGACGAGCAACAGGCCCCCGACGAACGATCCCCCGCCGATTCCGAGGTTCCATGCCGTCGTCCGCAAAGCTCCCGCGAAGTCGCGAAGTCGAGGGCTTGCAACCTCCATGATGTACTGCCCGAAGAGTGGTTCGACGACTGAGAAGCCGATGCTCCACAACGCGAGCGACGCGATGGTCGTGACGGGCGTGAGCGCTGCGGCGTTGACGAGCGTCATCATGATGGCCATGTAGAGAATCGCCCAGGCGAGATTTCGCGACAGCGTCGCGGGCCGACGGCCGATTCGCTCGGCGAGGATGATTCCGAGGCTCCCACCGACCCCGTAAAACGCGAGCGGAATCGCAACGGTGAGTGGCGTGAAATGCGCGACGTCGATGAGGAACGGTGTGATGTACGGATAGAACACGTTCCCCCCACCGACGACGAGGAACACTCCCGACACCGCGAGCAGAACGTGGGTGAAGGTGGGGTCTCGGAGGACGGAACCGCTGGCCGCGGAATCGGCGTGCGGGTTCGTCACAGGCGTGAGGAGAAAGTAGAGCCCCGCACTCGCACCGAGCGTGAGCGCCGTCATGATGAGGAACCCGGATCGCCAATCGGCGACGGCGGCGAGCGCCGAGCCGAGCGGGAGTCCACCGATGAACGCGAGATTGGCGCCGCCCGAGATGAAGAGGAACCCGCGCGAACGGAGGTGCGGGGGTAACAGGGTCGTCACGTATCCCGTTGCGATCATCCAGAACATTCCGTTGCCGATTCCGCCCACGATGCGCGAGGCGAACAGCACCGCGTACGACGTTGTCAGTGCCGCGGCGATGTTCGACACCGTGAAGAGCGTGACCGACGTGATGAGTAACGCCTTGCGGCTGAAGCGCCTCGTCCCGATGGAGAGCGGAATCGCGGTTGCCACCACGGTCGCCGCCCACACCGACACGAGGAACCCGATCTGCGAGGTGCTCACCCCCAGGTCGGCTGACATGGACGGGAGCATTCCCGTCGGAAGGAATTCCGAGGTGACGAGTGCGAACACCGTGAAACCGATCGCGCTCATCGCGGCCCACGGGAAACGATTGACGGTGGTCATCGTCCCGCAGCAATTCCGGGGAGAGTCGCCCGTCCCGCTCCGACCGCCCGCAGCGCACCGAGAATCGAGACGAGGTCGACGAGCTCCTGCATGGCGGCGCCGGCGATAGCGGGGAGGTATCCGAGCGCCGCCCACGCCATCAGTCCGACGGAGAAGGCGATACCTAGCCAAATCGACTGAAGAGCGATGCGAATTGTTCGTTGACCGATCGAGACGGCTCGAGCGACGCGCGACACATCGTCGAGAAGGATGACGATGTCGGCGCTTTCCGCGGCGGAGGTGGAGCCCTTCGCGCCCATCGCGATGCCGACGTCGGAGACGGCGAGCACGGGCGCGTCGTTGACGCCGTCGCCGACCATGATGACGGGCCTCGGGGTCGCATCGCGCACCGCGACAACTTTGTCTTCAGGCAGGCACTCCGCGCGAACGTCGTCGATGCCGAGCTCTCGTCCCACGTGCTGCGCGACCGGTTCGATGTCGCCGGTGAGCATCATGACGTGGCGGACACCCAGGTGGCGAAGAGTCGACAGGGTGGCGGGGGCGTCGGGGCGCATCTCCTCGCGCAGCGTCACGCCCCCGGCAATGACGCCGTCGACGGCGACGTAGACGGCCGGATCGCCCGGCTCGAGCGCGAGCGGTGGA
>CAZYYL010000243.1:0-2059 GCA_964651425.1 uncultured Microbacteriaceae bacterium
ATGTGGCTCATCATGCGCGGCGCACTCGGCCCCGAAGTCGATGAGGTCTACCGCTTCAACCACGTGCCCGCATCCAACACCTCGGTGGGCCACCTCATTCTCACCCCGAAGGATATCTAAATGACGCTCAATCTTGCCGTTGTTGGCCTCGGCGCATTCGGCCAAAAGCACCTCGACGCCCTCGCGTTGATCCCCGACGCGAATATTGCGTACGTGGCCCACAGCCGCCAGTCGGTTGCCGACGAGGTGGCCACCAAATACGGTGCCAAGGCCGGTTTCGACAGCTATACAGAGCTGCTCGCCCAACCCGATCTCGATGGTGTGTTACTCGCGACCCCCACTCAAATGCACCACGACCAGACCATCGAGGGCCTGCGCGCCGGCAAACACGTCATGGTCGAGATTCCCATGGCGGATAACCTCGCGGGCGTGCAAGACATTGTTAAGGTTGCCGCAGAGACCGGCAAGGTCGCGATGGCCGGTCACACGCGTCGCTTCAATCCCTCGCACCAGTGGGTGCACAACAAGATTGTGGCGGGCGAATTCAACATCCAACAGATGGATGTGCAGACCTACTTCTTTCGTCGTACAAACATGAACGCGCTCGGGCAGCCTCGCTCGTGGACCGACCACCTGTTGTGGCACCACGCGGCCCACACCGTAGACCTGTTCGCCTACCAGACCGGCGAAAAGATCGTGAAGGCCAACGCGATTCAGGGCCCGAAGCACCCCGAGTTGGGTATCGCGATGGACATGTCGATTCAGCTCGCGACCGAGACGGGCAAGATCTGCACGCTGTCCCTCTCGTTCAACAACGACGGCCCACTCGGTACCTTTTTTCGCTACATCGGCGACACGGGAACGTACATCGCACGCTACGACGACCTTGTTACGGGCAAAGAAGAGGTCATCGACGTGTCAAACGTTGCCGTGTCAATGAACGGAATCGAGCTGCAAGATCGTGAGTTTGTTGCCGCAATCGTCGAGGGTCGTGAGCCCAATTCGAGCGTGGGGCAGGTCCTGCCCTGCTACCTCGTGCTCGACGCATTACAGAGGCAACTCGACTACTAGTCCTCGTCGACCACCTTGCTGAACGGAATCTTTTTTCCGTGCAAAATTCGCCCGTAGTTGAACTCGATGGGTGCCACCATGGTGCTCTCGTATCCGACTTCGGTGAGCATCTCAACCACGTCGAGCATTTCAATCTGGCGACGCTTGACGTGCTGTGCGGTACCTGTCAGATAGCGCTTGGCGGTGCTCGCCGACATGGAATCGAATTCGCGCAAGATCTCGTCGTACGCCCAGTCTTGCAAGCCCATCGCCTCGGCTGCCCACAAGCAATCGATGATGACTCCGGCCATGCCCTTGGCAAGGATGCTCCGAATGAGTTTCCGTGCGGCCGCCTCCCCTGGCACGTCCGAGACGTACTCGAGGTTCATGCCGAGCGGCTCCATTCGTGAGATGAACTCTTGTGCGGCATCCCCCGACACACCCATGGGGACCTTCTCGGCGAGCCCGGGCACGGGTTTCATGACCGCGACGTCGGCAAACGCGCCGGGGCGAAACAGTGCGGCGAGCTTGCGTTTAAGAGCCGGAGTTCCCGTGTTGAGGTCGGCATAGACAGCACCCTCACCAAGCAATGGTGCAATCTGCTCGGCCACACGAAGTGCCACTGTCGACGAGTTGAGCGACAGCACGACGTTGGCGCCCGCGACTGCCTCCTCGACGGAAGTCGCAATCGGCACGGTCGGCTTCTTCGGGGTCACGGGGTCGTATCCAACGACCTGCGCACCTGCGGTCGCGAGACCTCCCGCAATGAGTGATCCCGCTTCGCCGTGACCAATGACGGCAATGGTGAATGGTGTGGTCATGACTGCTCCTAGCGGTCGAGCAACGCGGTCTGTGCGGGTGAGTGGTGGTCGCCGAGAGGCTGTGTCACGTTGTCGAGCCTGTGCATCTGCTCGGACGTGAGCACGACATCCACGCTCTCCACGTCTTCTTCGAGGTGATCAATGTTGACTGTTCCGGGAATCGGCGCCCAATCGTCGCCCTTGGCGAG
>CAZYYL010000244.1:0-2038 GCA_964651425.1 uncultured Microbacteriaceae bacterium
TCGACGCACATGTCTTGGGGTGACCGACTTCGGTGGTGGCGCAACCCGTTCATGCGCGTCCTCGACCGCTCGATGTATGCGATAACTGAACGCTCGTCCGCTTTCTCGCCTGTGCTTTCGCGAATCGTCAACGACGGCTCGTACCTGCGCGCGATGTTCGGCGGACTCCTGGTTCTTCTCTATATCGCCGCAGCCGTACTCGGTGTCATTTCGGTTGATCTCTCCGCCGAAAACATGACGTCCGCCGGGAGGGTGACAGCTCTTTCGATCATCTTGGTTCTCGGCACATTGGATGCGCTGGCCGGCCTAATCGGTGTCATCACGTTCACCATCGTCTCGGTCGCCGCGTTTGGCATCCACTCGCTCGGAGACATCCGGTACCTCCTCGCGATGTTCATCGCCGCATTCGCGCCCATCATCCTGGCCACGACGTTCCGCAAGATTCGTCGCCCGCACGCGCACACTGCCACTGAGTGGTGGGCTCGAGTGATCGACGTGTTCATGATCGCGTACCTCGTGTCGCTTGCTGTGCTCTCGGTCGTCGGCGGCATCTCAGCATTCGCCGGAGCAACGGTTCCGCTCGCAGCGGCCGCGAAGTCTCTCGTGTTCGTCGTTACCGGTGTCGCGTTGCTCCGTATCGTGCTCGAGGAATCGTCGGCCCGCTTCTTCACTGCGCGTCTTGACCGCATCAACCCGACCGAGGTTCCTGGTCCTGGCATCGTTCAGCAGTGGCTGTCGCTCGTCTTCAAGTACGTCGTTCTCGTCGTAATGATTGGCGACATGGTCGGATGGGGATGGTGGCTCTGGACGGGCGCGTTCATCCTGTTCATCCCGAGCCTCATGGCTCTTGCTACGCCGAACCTGCCATCGTCGAAGATCCTCACGCAACTGATTCCGGGTGGTCTCGCGGCCCTCTTGATGGCGACATTGCTCACCACATGGTCGGGTGACCTTGTCAGTGCACTGTTCACGGGTACTGACCTGTATGGCCCGATGTCGTTCATCATCGTGCCGTTGCCGGTCATCATTGTGGCGATCATCGGAATGTTCGCGGCGAGCGGCGACAAATGGTACGTCACGCGTCACCTCACGTGGGTCTATGTCATTGGTGGAATCATCGTTTTCGCTGCCACGGTCTGGGCGACCGACTTCTTCGGTCAAGTCTTTGGTCCGTAAGCCCGCCGGGGGCGCTTCGACTGTCGTCGCGCACATCGCGCGCACGCTGCTCGGCCTTGCCCTCATTTTCACGGGCACGGCCCACCTGACTTTTGCGCGCGCCGAATTTCATGCGCAAGTTCCGCCGTGGATGCCGCTCGATGCAGACTTCGTCGTGCTCGCATCCGGTGTCATCGAAATCGGTCTCGGCATCGGGCTAATCGCGCTCGTCAAAGCCCAACGACAGTTTGGCCTCGCGACGGCCATCTTCTTCCTTGCAATCTTCCCCGGAAACCTCGCCCAGTTCTTCGGTCACGTCGACGCGTTCGGACTGGACACCGACGCAGCCCGGGGGATTCGTTTGCTGTTCCAGCCCCTCCTCGTACTTTGGGCTCTGTGGTCAACCCGAGCACTTTCGCTCTTCTCTAAACTCAAATAATGGATCCCGCAGGCTTTTTCTCGCTCGCTGTTCACACATTCGACTTTGTTGGTGTGATTGCCATCATTGGCGGTGGATGCACCGCCGCCGTCCTGGCCGTCATCGCTCTCGTTCGTCGCGACCCGACCCGGGCGCTGCGGGTTTTTCGCGACGTGATGGGCGGAGCCATCCTGCTCGGCCTGGAAATCTTTGTCGCGGGCGACCTCATTAAGACCATCACGCAGACGCCCACTTTCGAGTCGGTGCTCATCCTCGGCGTCATCGTGCTCATCCGAACCGTGCTGAGTTTTACGATTCAGATTGAAATCGAGGGCACGCTCCCGTGGCGAAAGGCGCTCCTCACCAGTGGCGCTCAGACAATCGCGCGCTCGGTCCGCGCAAAATAGTTGGTGCCCTCGGCAGGAATCGAACCTGCGACCAAGAGATTAGAAGGCTCCTGCTCTA
>CAZYYL010000245.1:0-2037 GCA_964651425.1 uncultured Microbacteriaceae bacterium
CACAGATTGGCGTGGGTCGAGCATCCGTGTCTCACCCTCATTCACACGTTGAAAGTTAGGCCGCCGCGCGAGTTGCGTCCCTAAAATGAGCACATGCCCTCGACTCGTGTTCCCTCGTCCGCCGAAAACGAAGCCCGGGGCATCACGTTGTACGATGCTCTGCCAGCACGCGCATCCCGCAACACCGTCGCGGTCAATGGAGTAGAACTCGGCTATTCACTTATGGAGCCGTCGGCGCCCGAGTTCGCTGGTTCGCCAAGTGGCACCGCCGTGCTTGTTGCTGGGTACACGAGTTCGTACGACACGTTCAATACGTTTCTCGAGCCGCTCGCCGAGAACGGATATCGCGTGATCGGGCTATCCCAGCGCGGGCAACCGCACTCGACGGGACCAGATTCGGTGGAGGGCTACACGATCGAGCAGCTCGGGCGGGACATCCACTCGTTCATCAAGGCCGTCTCGGAGAAACACGGTTTCAGCGGGCCCGTGCATGTTCTCGGCCACAGCTTCGGTGGGGTGGTCGTGCAAGAGGCGGTTCTGCAGAATGCACAACCATTCGCCAGCGTCACCCTCTGGAACTCTGGCCCACGTGCGTTCGGCGAAGGTGCCGTGGCGTATGACGCGCTCATCGACGGCGGTTCGCGCGGGCTGTGGGTCGTTGATCGCATGCGGGCCGGCCTCGATCCGGACATCGACCTCAATGGAACGATGAACGTCATCGAGCAGTACTACTACGACCGACTCATGACGACGAAGTATGAGCAACTCGTCGCTGGAGCCACCATCCTGCGTGACCAGGTGGATCGCACCGCGGAGCTTGGGGACACCGCAGCAGCGTCGGGCACTCGGTTCTTGATTTCACACGGTGCCCAAGATGACGCATGGCCCGTCGATTGGCAGCGGGACATGTCCATCGCACTCGGTGCGGACTATGTCGTGCTGGCCAACGCGGGCCATTCGTCACATGGTGATCGACCGAACGTGGCGGCGGATGTGCTCGCCACGTTCTGGTCAGATTCGACTACTTAGCTTTTTTCGCTGCGGCGAGGAGTTCAGCCTTGCCGAGCGAGCTGTAGCCCTTGATGCCCTTGTTCTTGGCGTATTCCTTGAGCTCAGCGGTCGACCAGGATGCGTCGGGCGTACCCGTGCGCACCTTGACGGCGCTGACGACAGGAGCAGCAGCCTTCTTGGCAGCAGCCGTCGTCGAGGCGACCTTCTTCTCGGCCTGAGCAGCCGTCTTCTTGACCGTCGTGGCAACCTTCTTCTCTGCCTGGGCTGCGGTCTTTTTGACCGTCGTCGTTGCCTTCTTGACAGTCTTGGTAGCCGCCTTGGTGGCCTTAGCTACATTCTTCTCAGCGTCGTTCTTGACGTCGGCTGCGATTGCGCCGGCCTTACGAGCGGCGTCCTGGGCGACCTTCTCAGCCATGTCGGTGAGCTCGGCGAAGTCAGCGGCAGCTGCCTTCTTGGTACGTGAAAAGAGTGCGGCGAAGCCGGACTTCTTCTGCTGTGCAGTCATGATGTGTCCCTTCGACAGGTACGCGACGCTCGCGCACCAAGGCAAAAGCTTAGTGAACCCCGGCGCGGAGTGATGACAACGCACCGGGCAAAAACCCAGCTCGTGACAAATTTGCGACCAAGAATTTACTGGTTGTCTATCGCGCGTTTGAGGATATCCACCAACGCATCGAGCTGAACGCTGTCCTGCGAGCCAGCATCTGCTTCGGCACCGTCGAGCGAACGAGCCGCGAGCCCCTGCTTACTGTCGATGAGTTCGGCAATCTTGGCGTCAATCGTTTGTGCCGCAATGATGCGCCACGCGGTGACGGGCATCTCTTGACCAATGCGGTGCACGCGGTCGATTGCCTGGGTCTGCTCGGCGCTCGTCCACGAGAGTTCGGCGAGCACGACGTTCGACGAGGCTTGCAAGTTGAGTCCGACACCGGCTGCGGTGAGTGAACACACTGCGATGTGCACCGACTCGTCGTTGTTGAACGCGTCGATGGCTTCTTGACGTGCGGGCGTCGACTGGTCACCTCG
>CAZYYL010000246.1:0-2018 GCA_964651425.1 uncultured Microbacteriaceae bacterium
CGGATTTGGCACTCAAAGATGAGGAACCATGGCAACGAAGACCCCCGCAGCTCGCCCGACGACGATGGCCGATTGCGCCAAGATCATCGCCGACAACGACATTCACACCGTCGAGTGCATCTTCACCGACACGTGGGGCATGCCCCGCGGCAAGCGCTTGCCCGTCGAGCAGTTCCTCTCTGGCGCCGGTTTCGCCATCGCGGCCGTCGCGTTCTCGTGGAACTTCCGCAGCGACGTCGAAGCGACCCCGTGGTTCGAACGCGACATGGGTGCGCCCGACATGAAGGCCGTTCCCGACCTGCAGTCGTTCCGTATCGCGGGCTGGGCGGAGGGCATGGCCACCGTCATGTGCGACATGGTGGATGGTCACACTGGCGAGCCCATCACGATGGATGGTCGCGGCATGCTCAAGAAGACCATCGCCGAGTTCCGCGAGATGGGCTACCTCATCAACATGGCCACCGAGCTCGAGTTCCACCTCTTCGATGAGAACTGGAATCCGATCAGCGACCAGGCCTACTGCTATTCGATGGACCGCGCCGATGAACTCGAGGGCGTGATTGGCGGGATTCGCCAAGCGCTGCTGCGCACGGGCATCGAGGTCGAGGCGAGCAACGTCGAGTACGGACCATCCCAGATCGAAATCAACGTCAAGTACGACGATGCCCTCACGATGATGGACAAGACGATTTTGTTCCGCCACATCGTGCGTCGCGTGGCTCGCAAGAACGGCCTGCACGCCACCTTCATGGCGAAGCCGATCAACGGAGGCGCGGGCTCGGGCATGCACGTGCACCAGAGCCTCACCGACCTCTCGGGTAAGAACATCTTCGCCGCCGAGGACAGTGACCACGCCGTGCACTCCGACGTGATGCGCAAGTACCTCGCTGGTGTGCTCAAGCACAACCTTGAGCTGCAGATCATCGCGCAGCCGACGATCAACGACTACAAGCGCATCGTCGACTATTCGTTCTCGCCCACGCAGGTGTGCTGGGGTCTCGACAACCGAATGGTGGGCGTGCGGTGTATCACGCATCAAGGCCCGGGTACCCGTATGGAGATCCGCTGGGCGGCCGCCGACTCGAACCCCTACCTCGTCGCGCAGGGTTATCTGCAGGCAGGCCTCGACGGTCTTCGTAACGACTACCCGTTGCAGCCGCAGTCGATCGGCGACCCGCACGTCGACGAGAGCCTCCCGCGCTTCGCGACGAGCATGCGCGACTCTCTCGCCAACTTCGCGAACAGCGAGTGGACGTTGAAGTGCTTCGGTCACGACTTCGTGGAGAACTTCACAATCATGCAACAGAATGAAATGGCCTCGTTCGCCGCGTGGGTCACCGACTGGGAGACCAAGCGCTACCGAGACGTCATCTAGTCGCACCGCCCGCTACCGCATCACCGGGAGTCACTGTGTCAAAAACCATCCTGCTCGTCACACACGAAGAAACCGTCGCGAGCGATTACGGCTATGTTGCGGGGTATCTCGGCGAGCTCGGGCACACGGTCATCCATCACGAAGTGTTGAAGGCGACCCCCGCGCACGACGGGTTTCTCGACGCGAACGTCGACTTTCCTTCGCTTGACGGGCTCGATGCGGCGATCATTTTCGGCTCCTTCACGCACGCGTACAACCCTGCGACGCGGCCGTGGGTGGAGCGCGAGATCGATTTCATTCGGGATGTGCGGGAGCGGGGCATCCCGTATCTCGGTATCTGTTTCGGGGCTCAGTTGCTGGCCGAGGTGCTTGGCGGGCGCACGGTCAAGGCCGACCGACTCGAAGCGGGAATGATCACGTTCGATACGACGGCGGGATGCCCCACCGCACCCGGCCCCTGGTTCTCATGGCATAACGACAAGGTCGAGCTGCCCGACGATGTCGAGATTCTCGCGCAGAACGACATTGCGCCGCAGGTGTTCAAAGCGGGCAACTCACTCGGCGTGCAGTTTCACCCTGAGGTCACGAAGGAACTCATGGACGAGTGGCTGCGTGTGGGTGGCGACGAGCTCACGGGCAAGGT
>CAZYYL010000247.1:0-2012 GCA_964651425.1 uncultured Microbacteriaceae bacterium
CGAGACGTGGTCGGATGACTCGCTCGTGAATCTAGGAGCACAGTATGGATCTTGAGCGCGCACTCGAGGCGATTTTGATGGTGGCGGATGAGCCACAGAGCATGGTGAGCATGGCCACGGCCCTCGGCGCGCCGGTCAAAGACATCAAAGCGGCCATCGCAAACCTCGTCGCCGACTACGACGGCAAGGCCGGAGAAGGTCGCAGCGGTGTCAAGCGCGGGTTCGAACTGCGTGAAGTCGGTGGGGGTTGGCGTTTCTACGTTCGTGAGGAATACGACTCGGTCGTCAACGACTTCGTGCTCACGCAGAACCCCACGAAACTCACTCAAGCCGCACTCGAGACGCTCGCCGTCGTTGCGTACCGCCAGCCGATTAGTCGACCGCAGATTGCGCAGATTCGTGCCGTCAATGTCGACTCCGTCGTGCGCACACTTCTTGGTCGTGGCCTGATCACCGAAGTGCAGACCGACCACGAAACTGGAGCGATTCTGTATGGCACGACGGATGTGCTGCTCACGCAGCTCGGTATCAACTCGCTCGAGGACCTACCTCCCATTGCACCGTTGCTGCCCGACGGTCAAGAGGGCTTCTAAGCCATGTTTGAAGAACCGACGGGAGTGCGCCTGCAGAAGGTGCTCGCTGCAGCGGGCGTTGCCTCGCGTCGTGTCTGCGAGAACTTCATCGTGGAAGGTCGCATTTCGGTTAACGGCGAAGTTGTCACGGAGCTCGGTCGACGCATCGACCCCGAAGTTGACCTCGTCGAAGTGGACGGCACACCCGTGCAGCTCGATGTCAGTCGCCGGTACGTGATACTCAACAAGCCCGTTGGCGTGGTGAGCTCAATGAAAGACGAAAACGGTCGCCCGGATCTCAGTCAGTATGCACGCGAGTTTGATGAACGCGTGTTTTACGTCGGACGACTCGACGCGGATACGAGCGGGCTCATGATTTTGACCAACGATGGCGATGCCGCACAGGCGCTCGCGCATCCCAAATTCGGTGTTTTCAAAACGTATGTCGCCAAGGTGCGCGGCCGGGTGACACCTCACGTGATCGCCAAGCTCACGGCCGGATTCGAACTCGAAGACGGCGAGATTCGCGCCGACAAAGCGCGACTGCTCTCGACCGAACCGTCGGGCAAGACCAGCATCGTCGAGATTACGCTGCACTCCGGTCGCAATCGCATAGTTCGGCGCATGCTGAAGCACGTCGGGCACCCGGTCATCGACCTCGTTCGTCGCTCGTTTGGGCCGTTACACCTCGGCACCCTGCCTTCGGGGCAGTGGCGTGACCTGACTAAACTGGAGCGAGGCGAAATTCTCGCCCTCGCTCGTGGTGGCTCACCGACTGACGGTGACCTGGCCGACAGTGAATCGTCTGAATCGGATTCGGCCGAACACGGCGAATAGCCCCTGACTCCTGACTGAACGGACGTGACGTGAACGCCACATCATCTTCCGTTCGTCTCGCCGGTAGAACTGTGCGGATTGTGGGAACTGGCCTTCTTGGGTCGAGCATCGGACTCGGCCTTCGCCCGCTTGGTGTTGACGTGGTGCTGACGGATGCGTCACCCTCGTCGGCCCGCCTGGCAGAGGATCTTGGTGCCGGCCGACTTGCCGGTGCCGGCGATACCGTGTCACCCGACCTCATCGTCGTGTGCGTTCCTCCGGACGTCGTTGCAGATGTCATTGAACGCGAACTTCACGATTTTCCCGAGGCCGTCGTTACCGATGTCGCCAGTGTGAAGGCCGCTCCACTCGCGGAACTTCGTTCCCGTGGTGTTGATGTTGATCGATTTGTTGGCGGGCACCCGTTGGCCGGTCGCGAACGCGGGGGAGCGGTGTCTGCGCGCGCTGACTTGTTTATCGGCCGCCCGTGGGTGGTCTGCCGTGAGTCCGGCAATTCGAATGAGGCCGTTCGACTGGTTGAAGATCTGATTCTTGATTTGGGTGCATCCGTGATTGAAATGTCAGCGGATGAACACGACCGAGCCGTTGCCCTCGTTTCGCACG
>CAZYYL010000248.1:0-2006 GCA_964651425.1 uncultured Microbacteriaceae bacterium
TAGCCTGAGATGCCGAAGTCGGCCGCGTTGAGGCAGACCACCGGCATGCCGTTGTCGACACAGGTGACCTCGACACCGTCGACGACGTCGATCGCATTGCCGGTCGGTAACAGTGCGCCACAGCTCGAACCCGCGACGTCTTCGAAGTTGATGTTGATGGGCGCGTGCGTTCCGGGAACGCCATCGATGCGAGCATCCCCCGCGTAATTGACGACACCGCCAGGTGTCTCAACGAACGCGGTCGCCTTCGAGTCGGTGTTGACCATGAAAATGGACACGGGCGTCACACCATCTACCGCAGGAACGAGACCCGTCTCGATCGCGAACGGGGCAACTCCGGCGAGAATGTTGCCGCAGTTCTGTGTGTCACTTACCTCAGCGCGATCGGGCCACACCTGAAGAAACAGGTAGTCGACGTCAATGCCGGGGCGCGTTGAGGCGCTGACCACGGCAACCTTCGAGGTGAGTGGATGCCCACCGCCCACACCATCGATTTCGCGCACGTCAGGCGAGCCCATGGCCGCGAGCAAAAACCGGTCGCGTGCGTCTCGGTCACTCGGCAGGTCGTGGGCGAGGAAATAGAGGCCCTTCGACGTGCCCCCGCGCATGAGGGCCGCGGGCACGGCAATCTGCGAGTTGCTCATTCCTGGTAGTCCTCGTAGACAAGCCCCTTTGCCGAGAGCTTCTCGCGCATTTGATAGATGTCGAGACCCAGCTCGCCGGCGGCGAGGCGGGCGCGCTTGTCGGTCTCGTTCGCTTCGCGGGCGAGAGCCTTCTCGAGAACGCCTGCCGCATCTTCGCGACGAACCAGGCACACGCCATCGATGTCCGCGACGATCACGTCGCCGGGGCGCACGAGCTGGTCGGCCATCAGAATCGGCGTCTGCACGTTGGCGATGGTCTCTTTGACCGTGCCCTGCGAACTGATCGTTTTCGACCAGACCGGGAATCCCATCTCGGTCAGCGTTGCGACATCACGTACGCCCGCGTCTATAACGAGGCCGCGCACGCCGTGTGCCAAGAGACTCTCGGCAAGCAGGTCACCGAGGTAGCCGTCGTCGCACGGGCTGGTGGGTGTGACAATCAGAATGTCACCGGGTTGAGCCTGTTCGACGGCGACGTGAATCATCCAGTTGTCACCAGGAGCCACTTCGCAGGTCAGAGCGTTACCGGCAATGTTTGCCGGAAAAATGGGGCGAAGACGACGGTTGAGCAATCCAATTCGTCCCTGCGCCTCGTGCACAGTGGCGGAACCAAGACGGGCGAGACCGTCGACGATCTCGAGCGGGGTGCGGGGAGTACCGCGAACAACGCGAGCCATGATTCTCCTTCGAAGTGGCGTAAAGATTGTGAGTCAAGCCAACTTCATCCGGCGCCACTGCGCCAACATGGCTTCCGTTATTCGGAAGGCGTAATTCGCGCGAGTACGCGCGAGAGGGCCGCGCCCGTCACCTGCATGACGGGGACAAGCTTGGCCAAATCGCGATGATCGCTCGGGGCGACCACGCCCAAGGCAGCGATGACGCGCCCGCTCTTTCCGCGCAATGGCACGGCAATTGACACGGCTCCCTCGACGAGTTCCTCGCGCGTTTGCGCGATGCCCTGGCGGACAATTTCACTGAGTTGCCCACGCAACACCGCGGGGTCAGTGATCGTTTGGTCCGTGAATCGTTCGAGGCTTGCTAGCGCCGCAGTCTTCAGCTCGTCGTCTCCAAACGCGAGCAGCACCTTGCCGACACCAGTCGCATGAAGCGGGAGGCGCGACCCCGGCTTGCTCAGCACCTCGAGGGTGCGTGATCCGGCGATGCGCTCAACAATCAGCGCGCGCATCCCATCAAGCACCGCGATTTGCACAGCGTCGTTGGCGAGCTGGTAGACATCTTCCATGTACGGCAACGCAACTTCGCGCAAGTCGGCATGAACTGAGGCGAGGATGCCCAGGCGCCAGATTTTGCTGCCGATTTCGTAGTCCCCGTCCGAACCGCGCACGAGGGCATCCTGCGTCT
>CAZYYL010000249.1:0-2003 GCA_964651425.1 uncultured Microbacteriaceae bacterium
GAGGTGGTGTTCATGATTTCTCCAATCTGTTGGTGGTGAGAACTGGTCGCCTTGTGGGCAGTTGGATGAGATTACGGACACCCACCGACACGGGGTCGGCCGGCGGGTGCGGAAAGTGTTAGATCTGACGAAGCAACTCGATGAAGTCGGGGTTGCGCCATGCGCCCTCCTGCGGGAGCACGTCGCGAATTTCTTCGTGCGCATCCATCGCGTCGAGCCCTAAGTGCAGCGCCGAATAGGCGGCCGCGACGGTGGGGGTGCGGGAATGAGCTGCGACACAGTGCAGGAAGACGACGTGACCCTCGGCACGCAGTCGAGCGACCGTGTCCGCCGCATCACGAACGACGGCCGCCGCATCGACGTTCGCGTCGATGTCATCGATGAGCCAGAAATCGGCACGTTCGGTGATGTCAGTGCCAGCTGTCGGCACCTGCTCGGTGCCAACGCGACAGAGCGAGACAACCGCCGTCACTTCTGCCGGCAGGTTGGCCAGCATGTCCATCGAGCCGAGCCACACGCCGTCATCGTGGGGGTGACGCAGGCAGGTGCCGTAGGGCTTCGCCGGCATGATTGCTCGGAACGGCCACTCGTTTTCTTTGAGCGGCGGCGCACCCGTCGCTGCGTGGGTGAGAGCCATCAACTCGCGCTGGTCAGCGATTTTCCATCCGTGGATGATCGTGCGCCACCGTGAGGGGAAGACCGCTGCGCCGGCGGCGGCACCGACCAACGACCCCGCGATAGCGGCGACCGTGTCGGTGTCGTTGCCACCGCGAACTGCGCGTTCCAACGCATCCACCACATCAATGCCGTTGGATTCGATCAATGAGTGATGGATGGCCGACCATGCGCCGCGGAAAGCAGAGACGACCCACCCGTTGTTGACGCTGAAGTGCGCGGGGTTGGCCGACTCGGCTTCGTCAATGCGCTCGAGCCAGTAGTCGCGGCGCTCGGCGGGAATCTCTTTGAGACCGATGCGGATATCGAGGTGTCCGGTGCGGACTGCGTGCACGATTGCGAAGCACCAGAGCACGCATGCGTCACCCGCGGTTTCTTCCCAGTGCGTGAGCTGCGCCATGCGGCGAGCCATCTCGGCGAGACCCGTGGTGTCGTCGAGGTAGGCCAGCGCGATGGGGGCGGTGCGCATGAGCGCTCCGTTGCCCGCCGACTGACCGCCGTTCGCGTTGTGGTGTTCCTCGGAAAGAAGGCGACACGCAGCTTCGGACAGATCGCCGGCCCGTTGCAGTCGACGAAGGATGGTGCCCGTTTGCACGCCGACGTCTTTCGTGTCGACGAGCCATTCGAGCCAGAGCGCGATGACCTTGTCGACGTCAATCGCGTCGGATCCATCGGGTGCCGTGCGCTTGTCAATCGCCCGGATGGCCAGCGCGATCGCGACAGCCATCGACGTGTCATCCGTGAACTCGCCCGGCTCAAAGCCGAACGGACCGCCACCCTTCATGACGACGGGAACGGATGTCGCCAGGCTCGGGCCAAATTCATATGGTGCGCCCAGTGCGTCGCCGCATGCGAGACCCATGAGACACCCCGCTGCTCGAACAGAGACAAACCGGTGCTGCGGCGGACACTGTGGTCCGTGATTCTGAGTGGTTTTCATAGTGCCTCCTAATAGTTGACGTGACGGTTGTTGAATACCGCGGCGTGGACGAGTCCGGCCGCGATCGCGAAACTGTTGATGGCGAGCGGACCAGCGGGCGAGTTGACCTCACGAGCGACGTTTCCCGGTGCGGTGAAATCGCTGGTTTCGAGGATGCTCGCGAAGTCGCGCGCCATGAAGTTCGGCGTTGCGCGGTCTTGCGCGCCCATCCCCTCGAATTGGGCCGCGTTGATGATCGCGTCGAACCGTTGCTTCAGCGCCTCGTGCGTGCCGAAGATTTCGGCTGCGACGATGTACCCGCCGATGCCGATCATCACCCCGCGCTGGCCAGGGAGAATCTCGACGCGCGGTGCTTCAACATTGCCCTCCTCCATCTTCGCCATGGAGT
>CAZYYL010000250.1:0-1970 GCA_964651425.1 uncultured Microbacteriaceae bacterium
TAGAGCCCGAGCGATTCGAGTCGAGCCCGGACGTCAGCATCTTCTCCACCGATCACTGCGCTCATGCCGGTAGCGACCAGTGCAGCGGCTTCTGCCATTGCGCGCCCGCGAAGACCAACGAGTCGAACAGCGTCGTTTGCATCGAGCACACCGGCCCCGGCAGCAGCAGTGAACTCGCCGACGGAGTGACCTGCGATGCCACCTGTCTTTGCGAGGTGGTCGCTGTCGGCAAGCGCATTCAGTGTCAAGATTCCGGCCGCGACGATCAGCGGCTGAGCAATTTGAGTGTCGCGAATCGTGTCGGCGTCACTGACAGTCCCGTGCTCGACCAGGTCGACACCCGCTGACTCCGAAAAGGATTCGAGGAGCGCCTTCGCGCCCGCGTCGGCAATCCACGGCTCGAGAAATCCGGGGGTCTGCGAACCCTGTCCCGGGCAGACAACGATGATCACGCGTCACCACCCGTGTTGCCTGTCGTGCCCGCGTTGACATCGAACAAGCGGTACTTGTCGATGGCCGCACGAACCGTCGAACGCTCGACGACGCCCTGCTCGGCCAACGACAGTAGCGTGCGGACGACGATGGACGGACCATCGATGAGGAAGTGACGACGCGCAGCCGCACGTGTGTCGGAGAACCCGAAGTTGTCGGCACCGAGCGTGTCGAACGAACCAGGAACGAACTCACGAATCATTCCGGGAACCAGGTGGTTGAAGTCCGAAACGGCAACCACAGGCCCGGCAGCATTGGCCAACTTGCGGGTCACGTAAGGAACGCGCTGGTCGCCGGTCGGGTCGAGCATGTTCTCCATCTGTGCCTCAACACCATCGCGGCGAAGTTCAGACCACGAGGTCACCGACCACACGTCGGCGGAGATACTCCAGTCGTTAGCAAGGAGCTCCTGAGCCTCGAGTGCCCAAGGAACGGCGACACCAGACGCAAGAATTTGTGCCTTGTGACCGTTCGACGACGACGGCTTGAGCAGGTACATACCCTTGATGACGCCCTCGACATCGAGGTTTTCCGGTTCGACGGGCTGCACGTAGGGCTCGTTGTACACCGTGAGGTAGTACATGACGTTCGGGTTCGGGTGAGTTCCGCCGTACATCCGCTCGATACCCGAACGCATGATGTGGCCGATTTCGTAGCCGTACGCCGGGTCGTAGGAGACGACGGCGGGGTTCGTGAAGGCGATGAGCGGCGAGTGGCCGTCGGCGTGCTGCAGACCTTCACCCGTCAGGGTTGTACGTCCAGCGGTAGCGCCAATGATGAAACCACGAACCATCTGGTCGCCGGCCAGCCAGAAAGCGTCACCTGTGCGCTGGAAACCGAACATGGAATAGAAGACATAGACGGGGATGAGGACTTCACCCTGAGTCGAATACGACGAGCCGACGGCGGTGAAGGCGGCAAGTGCACCGGCCTCATTGATTCCGACGTGGATGATCGTGCCGGTTGGGTCTTCCTTGTACGCGAGCAACAGGTCACGGTCGACCGAGATATAGTGCTGACCGTTCGGGTTGTAAATCTTCGCGTTCGGGAAGAACGCGTCCATTCCAAAGGTGCGAGCTTCATCCGGGATGATTGGCACGATGCGCGGGCCGAATTCCTTGTCGCGGATGAGGTCCTTCAGCAGACGAACGAACGCCATCGTCGTGGCAACTTCTTGCGTTCCGGAACCCTTCGCGGCGATGTCGTATGTCTTCGCTTCGGGAACGGCAATCTGCGTGTACTTCGAACGACGTTCGGGTACGTAGCCACCCAGTGCGCGACGGCGCTCGTGCAGATACTGGATGTGCGGGTCATCAGCACCTGGGTTGTAGTACGGGGGCAGATACGGGTCGGCTTCGAGCGCAGCATCCGAAATCGGAATTTTCAAGAAGTCACGCATCTGCTTGAGGTCTTCGAGCTTTAACTTCTTCATCTGGTGGGTCGCGTTGCGGCCCTCGAAGTGCTTACCGAGACCGTAA
>CAZYYL010000251.1:0-1964 GCA_964651425.1 uncultured Microbacteriaceae bacterium
TGCTCGGACTTCTGCCCGGACTCGCCGGCGTGCTCAACGGGCCATGGCTCATCGCGGGCGTGCTGGGTGCGCTGATCATCCGCAAGCCCGGTGCCGCACTCTTCACTGAATTGCTGGCCGCAACGGTGAGCGCACTCATCGGCGCGCAGTGGGGATTCGGCACGTTACTCTCTGGGCTCGTTCAGGGGCTCGGTGCTGAGATCGTCTTCGCCATCGCCGCGTATGCACAGTGGCGTCTCTGGGTCGCGGTCGTCGCGGCCATCGGGTCGGCCATCGCGCTCTCGGTTAACGACCTGCTCGTCTGGTACCCAGGCACCGACGTGCTCTTTCAGACGGTCTACCTCGTGAGTTCAGTCGTGTCTGGTGCGGTCATCGCGGGCTTCGGTTCGTGGGCGATCGTGCAGGGGCTCGGTCGCGCGGGCGCGCTGCGCGCGTTCCGTCGTTAGCCGTCGGCACCTAGTCTGACTGAAGCGCGGTCACGCATGGGCGTTGCAGTTCGTGCCGTCGAGTGGCGGCCGGCGTTTGGCGAACCCAGTTTCCATGGAGACCCGCTCTCATTCGACATCCAACCAGGTGAGCGGGTTCTGCTTCGCGGTCCTTCTGGTGCGGGCAAGTCGACTTTGCTTGCCGCACTGGCGGGTGTCGGTGAAATCGAGTTCGAGGGCGAATTGACGGTCGACGGATACGCACCGCACGACCATCGCACTCGCATAGGTCTCGTGCTACAAGACCCGTTCGCGCAGGCGGTCATGTCTCGCGTTGGCGACGACATCGCGTTCGGACTTGAGAATCTCGGCGTGCCGGCGGGCGAGATGCCCGCTCGAATCGCGGAGGCGCTCGAGGCGGTCGGCTTGGCGGACGGCTTGGCGGACGGGCCGGTGACGCACGAATCCGTCGCTGACTGGCTCGATCGACCTACCGACCAGTTGTCGGGTGGGGAGCGTCAGCGACTCGCCATCGCGGGTGTGCTCGTGATGCGCCCGTCTTTGCTCTTGCTCGACGAACCGACCGCGAGTCTTGATCCGCAGGGTGCTCGGCTCGTACGCGATGCGGTTGTGCGTGCGGTCGCCGAACACGACCTCACGCTCGTCGTGGTGGATCACGAACCGGAGTTCTGGGCCGAGGTCATTGACCGCGAGATTGTGATGGGCAGATCGACCCGGAATGTCGAGAACCGCTCGCGACCGACCCGCAAAGAGAAGCGCGATCTGGCTGGCGAGCCCGTGCTTTTCGCACGGGACCTGGCGGTGGGGTATCCCGGCGGTCGGGTTGCGCAGAGCGACCTGAACTTCGAGTTGCTGGCGGGGCAAATCCTCGCGGTCACTGGACCAAATGCATCGGGCAAGTCGGCGCTCGCGCTGACACTGGGCGGCTTGATTCCTGCGGTCACCGGGACAGTCGAGACGACCGGCCGAATCGGAAGTGTCTTTCAAGCACCCGAGCACCAGTTCGTCGGTCGCACAGTTCGCGATGACATCGCCGCGGGCGTGCGCAAACTGTCAAACGCAGACGCCCCAGTCGCCAGCGCGCTGAGCGAGTTCGACCTCGAACACCTCGCCGAACGCAACCCGTTTACGCTCTCGGGTGGCGAGAAGCGCCGATTGTCGCTTGCCGACGTTGTGGTCATGGAACCGGGCATTTTGATTCTGGATGAGCCCACAACCGGCCTCGATGACGGTGCGTGGGGCGACCTCGTCGAGTTGCTGACTCGACTTCGCGACGCCGAACACGCCATCGTCTTCGTCACGCACGACGATCGATTCATCGACGCACTCGCCGACAGTCGGCTGGACCTCACATGAATCCGCTCACCAAACTCGCATTCGTGGTCATCGTCGGTGCACCGCTGCTCCTGACACTCGACCCGGTTTCGGCAGGGCTGACACTCGTACTCGAACTCGGCGCGATGCCGGTGATGCTCACGCGCCCCGCTGGCGCACCCGGTCCCCGGCTCTCGCCCCGAC
>CAZYYL010000252.1:0-1963 GCA_964651425.1 uncultured Microbacteriaceae bacterium
TCACCACCACCGTGTGGGTGGTCAACAGGGTTCATGGCAACACCACGTACGGTTGGGCGAACGCCCTTCCAGCGCATGCGGCCGGCCTTACCCCAGTTGATGTTCGACTGCTCGGCGTTGCCGACCTCGCCGACTGTTGCGCGGCAACGCGCATCCACGTTGCGGATTTCACCCGACGGCATACGCAGCTGAGCGTAGGGGCCATCCTTGGCGACGAGACGAACCGAGGTTCCGGCCGAACGAGCGATCTTGGCGCCTCCGCCTGGCTTCAACTCAATTGCGTGCACAACGGTACCCGTGGGGATGTTACGCAGCGGGAGGTTGTTGCCCGGCTTGATGTCGGCGTTTGCGCCCGACTCGATGACGTCGCCCTGCGAGAGCTTGTTCGGAGCCAAGATGTAGCGCTTGGTTCCGTCAGCGAAGTGCAGGAGCGCGATGCGTGCAGTGCGATTGGGGTCGTACTCGATGTGAGCGACCTTCGCGAGCACGCCGTCTTTGTCATTGCGACGGAAGTCGATGACGCGGTACTGACGCTTGTGTCCACCACCGATGTGGCGTGTGGTGATGCGACCCTGGTTGTTGCGGCCACCCGTCTTGGGGAGCGGGCGGAGGAGCGACTTCTCCGGGGTCGAACGCGTGATTTCCGCGAAGTCGGCAACGGATGAACCGCGGCGACCGGGCGTAGTCGGCTTGTATTTACGAATTGCCATTGCTATTCCTTGAGTTCTCTGGACGTCTCTTAGCCGACGGCCGTGAAGATGTCGATGGAACCGGACTTGAGGGTCACGATCGCGCGCTTGGTGTCCTTGCGCTTTCCGATGCCGAACTTGGTGCGCTGCTTCTTGCCAGTGCGGTTCAGCGTGTTGATCGATGCGACCTCGACTTTGAAGATCTTCTCGATAGCGAGCTTGATCTCGGTCTTGTTCGAGCGGGGGTCAACGAGGAAGGTGTACTTACCTTCGTCGATCAGGCCGTAGCTCTTTTCGGATACGACCGGAGCAATGATGACATCGCGAGGGTCTTTGTTGGTCTCGGTCATGCGTTGACCTCTTCCTTCTTCTTCGCACCGATGAACGACTCGAGGGCGTCCTTGGTGAAGACAACGTCATCGCTCACGAGCACGTCGTAGGCGTTGAGCTGGTCATACGTGATGACGTGAACGGTCGGGATGTTGCGCACGGCCTTCAACGTCAGGTCGTCACCCTTTGCGGTCACGATGAGCTGGTTCTTGCCGGCGACAACGGTCGACAAGAATGCGGCGGCAATGCTGGTCTTGGGTGCGTCGGTGGCAAAGCCGTCGACTGCCCAGATGCGGCCTCCGCGAGCACGGTCCGAAAGAGCGCCGAGCAGAGCTGCGGCGATCATCTTCTTCGGGGTGCGCTGTGCGTAGCTACGCGGCGTTGGTCCGTGGACGATGCCACCACCGGTCATGTGAGGAGCACGAATCGAGCCCTGACGAGCGCGGCCGGTGCCCTTCTGCTTGAACGGCTTGCGTCCGGCACCCGAAACTTCACCACGGCTCTTGACCTTGTGCGTTCCCTGGCGTGCGGCAGCGAGCTGCGCAACAACAACCTGGTGGATGAGCGGAACATTGGCGGCAACGTCGAACAGCTCGGCGGGAAGGTCGACCGAACCGGTCTTCTTGCCCTTGAGGTCGACGACGTCGATGGTTGCGTGAGCCATGGACTACGCCCCCTTCACTGCGTTGCGGACGAAAACGAGACGGCCGCGCGCACCGGGAACGGCACCCTTGATGAGGATGAGGTTCTTTTCGGCGTCGACCGAGTGGACGAGCAGGTTCATCGCGGTGACGCGCTCGGCACCCATACGACCGGCCATGCGCATGCCCTTGAAGACGCGCGAAGGAGTCGACGATGCACCGATCGAACCGGGCTTGCGGTGGTTACGGTGAGCACCGTGCGAAGCGGAGACACCCTTGAAGTTGTGACGCTTCATCACACCG
>CAZYYL010000253.1:0-1960 GCA_964651425.1 uncultured Microbacteriaceae bacterium
GTACGACCGGCAAGAAGCGTTAGTAGGAATAGAAGATGCCACGTAGTCTCAAAAAAGGCCCCTTCGTTGACGAGCACCTGCTTCAGAAGGTCGTCAAGCAGAACGAAGCTAGCACCAAGAATGTGATCAAGACCTGGTCGCGTCGCTCGATGATCATCCCCGCCATGCTGGGACACACCATCGCCGTGCACGACGGTCGCAAGCACATCCCTGTGTTCGTCACCGAAACGATGGTCGGACACAAGCTGGGCGAATTCGCCCCCACCCGCACCTTCCGTGGTCACGTGAAGGACGACAAGAAGGGTCGCCGCCGCTAACCCGGGGGCGAGAAGAGAGGTAGAGAAATGGTGGAGTCAGTCGCACGCGTGCGTCACATCCGCATTACCCCGATGAAGGCCCGTCGTGTTGTCAACATGATCCGCGGCAAGCAGGCCATCGAAGCCTTGGCCATCCTGAAGTTCGCACCTCAGGATGCCAGTGAGGCCGTCTACAAGCTCGTCGCATCGGCCATGGCCAATGCACGTGTGAAGGCGGATGCAGCCAACGAGTTCGTTGCCGAGCAAGACCTTTATGTCTCGCAGGCGTTCGTTGACGAGGGTGCAACTCTGAAGCGGTTCCGTCCGCGTGCTCAGGGTCGCGCATTCAAGATTCTCAAGCGCACCAGCCACATCACGATCGTGCTCTCAACGCCCGACCAGCTCGTGGCGAAGAGCGCACCGGCCGCGAAGAAGGAGGCCAAGTAATGGGCCAGAAAGTAAACCCGTACGGCTTCCGTCTCGGTATCACCACTGACCACATCTCGCGTTGGTTCTCCGACAGCACCAAGAAGGGTCAGCGTTACTCTGACTTCGTTGCTGAGGATGTTCGCATCCGCAAGATGCTCAGTGAGACCCTTGACCGTGCCGGCGTTGCTCGCATCGAAATCGAGCGCACGCGTGACCGCGTTCGCATCGACATCTTCACGGCTCGTCCGGGAATCGTCATCGGTCGCCGTGGTGCAGAGGCCGAGCGCATCCGCGCTGACCTCGAAAAGCTCACCGCGAAGACCGTTCAGCTGAACATCCTTGAGGTTAAGAACCCCGAAGCCGAAGCTCAGCTGGTTGCCCAGGGCATTGCCGAGCAGCTCAGCGCTCGTGTGGCTTTCCGCCGCGCGATGCGTAAGGGTCTGCAGGGTGCTCAGCGCGCAGGCGCAAAGGGTATCCGTATCCAGGTGTCCGGTCGTTTGGGTGGCGCAGAAATGAGCCGCTCGGAGTTCTACCGCGAAGGTCGCGTGCCACTGCACACGCTTCGCTCGAACATCGACTTCGGTTTCTACGAAGCCAAGACCACCTTCGGCCGCATCGGTGTGAAGGTCTGGATTTACAAGGGTGACATCACCAATAAGGAACTCGCTCGTGAGCAGGCCAACATGAAGCCGGTCCGCAACAACGAGCGCGGCGACCGCGGCCCACGCCGCAACTCGGCACCTCGTGCCGACGCGCCGGTGGCAGCAGGAGTTGAGGCATAACCATGTTGATCCCACGTCGAGTCAAGCACCGTAAGCAGCACCACCCCGGCCGTGCCGGCGCTGCTACTGGTGGTACGAAGGTCACCTTTGGTGAATTCGGTATCCAGGCCCTGACGCCTGCTTATGTGACCAACCGTCAGATCGAGTCCGCTCGTATCGCCATGACGCGTCACATCAAGCGTGGTGGAAAGGTGTGGATCAACATCTACCCCGACCGTCCTCTCACTAAGAAGCCGGCCGAAACCCGCATGGGTTCCGGTAAGGGTTCGCCCGAGTGGTGGGTCGCCAACGTCAAGCCGGGTCGCGTGCTCTTTGAGCTCAGCGGTGTCAACGAGACCATCGCTCGTGAGGCACTTACCCGTGCAATCCACAAGTTGCCGCTCAAGGCGCGCATCATCAAGCGTGAAGAAGGTGACGCATAATGGCCATCGGAACCAAGGAACTCGCAACGTC
>CAZYYL010000254.1:0-1960 GCA_964651425.1 uncultured Microbacteriaceae bacterium
TGCAACACCGCACCCGCCCCGAGCCGCTTCTGCGCGGCACCGCCGATTTTGCCCTGAGGGCTCGCGATGTCGTTGAGTGGTTTATATTCGGCGGCGATTCCGATTGAGTGCAGGGCCTGGAGAACCCAGTCGTCGAGGAAGGCGTAGGAGTCGGCGAACGACATGCCCTGGACAAGTTCAACGGGTGCATAAATCGAATAGGTGATGGTGTTGCCCGGTTCGATAAACATCGCCCCGCCCCCACTGACGCGGCGGTAGACGCCGACGCCGCGAGCGGCGGCCTCCTCGGAATCCACCTCGTTGCGCAACGACTGGAACGACCCGATGATGATCGCTTTCTCGTTCCAGTCCCACAGGCGTAGCGTCGGCTTGCGTCGGCCCGCACCGACCTCCTCGGTGAGCACCTGGTCTAACGCCATGTGTTCCGCGGCGGTCAACGGCTCGGGCGCAAGGTACTCCCAGTCGTATTCGTCGAACGACCGAGCGTGAGCAATCGCGCGGCGGACCGCTGTGGCGACCGCCTCGGGGTGAACGCCCAGCATGACGACGTCGTCGGGGAGGGCGTCGCGAACGCGGCGGGCGATCTCTCCCGCATCGGCCTCGACGGGAAGTCCCTCGATTGCCGACGTCATCGCCTCGAGAGCCTCATCGGGTTCGAGGAAGAAATCCCCCGAAACACGAACATCGACGAGGCGGCCGTCCTTCTCCTCCGCTTCAACGACAATCAACTTGCCGCCGGGAACCTTGTATTCACCCTTCATTCCGTCAATTCCTTTACGTGAGCGTCGATCCAGCGCACGATGTCGCCGCGGATCTCGTCCTTGTTCGTTTCGTTGAGAATTTCGTGCCGAGCCTGGTCGTAGACGACCATCGTCACGTCGGTGAAACCGGCTTTGACGTATCGACGTGCGAGATCGGCGACGCTCTTTTCCGTGCCGAGCGAATCCTCGCTTCCGATCGCGATGAGAATCGGAACATCACGCTCGGGGGTAGTGGGGAAACCGAGAAGGCGAACCGAATCCGCCAGCCCAAACTGTTTCATCACCTCGGCCTTGAAGGTGAGGGGGTCGTCTGTGAAGGCATGATGAACGGCGACGTCGCGACTGAGCCACTCGTGACCCGTGTCACCGAGGTGCTTGTGGTACTTGTTCAGTTCCCCCGCGTTCATCGTGAACAGGGTGCGCAGCGCCGTGCCCGTCCACACAACGAGGTCGGCGTCGAGCGATCGTTCGGCGAGCGCCTTCTGCCCCATGAGCGAGCCCATCGAGTGGCCGAGAAAGCACAGTGGAAGACCGGGGTGCTCACGGCGCGCAATGGCGGTGACCTCGTTGATCGCGTCGAGCGCGCCGCGCAGACCGCGCGGACCGAGGTGCCCGAGCTTGGCGGTGTCACCGTTCCACTGCTCACGCCACGTCTCGCCGTGGCCGCGGTGGTCGTCGGCGTAGACGGCGTACCCGTGTGCAGCGAGTTCCTCGGCGAGAGATGTGTACCTCTGTGAGTGGTCGCCCTGCCCGTGGCTGATCTGCACGATGGCCCGCGGAGTTGGCGGTGTCCACACCGTGAAGTGGATGGTCACGCCGTCGGCGTCAATGAAGGTGCGGTGCACTGCGCTCGCGGTTGCCATGTCCGTCAGTTTAACGGGCGCACCTAGGATGAGGACGTGGCCGTTCGCAGTTCCGCTTCATCCGGCGAAGACAAGCCCTCGATGTTCCGAGCACTTCGTGTGCGCAACTTTCGCATCTGGATTATCGGAATGTTGCTCGCCAACATCGGTGGTTGGGCTCAACGAACCGCCCAGGACTGGTTCGTCTTGACCGAGCTGACAAACAACGACGCCGTCGCGCTCGGTGTCAGTCTCTCGCTGCAGTTCGGTCCGATTCTCGTGCTCGGCCCGTTCGTCGGTCCGCTCGTCGACCGCCTCCCGGGTCGCACCATCATCCTCTGGGCGGCCATCGCTGAA
>CAZYYL010000255.1:0-1941 GCA_964651425.1 uncultured Microbacteriaceae bacterium
GCGCCCGGCAAGAGTGAGTGCAGCGTCGAGCGTCGCCTCCATCAGTTGACTCAGGGCGAGACTCGTCGAACGCTCATCATTGATCCCGAGAATGGACCCCATCGCCAAGCGCAGAATTTCACGGTGCCTCATGGCCTGCATCGCTTTGCGCGCATCCGCGATGCCGTCAGCACCTTCATGTCGATCGACGATTGCGCCAAACTCGGTTGTGAGTAGTTCCGGCGACCTCGGTTGAAGGTCATCACTATCGTCCAGCCACGCGACAGCTTCAGGGATGCGCTCAATCAGGTCAGCGATGTAACGCGATCCACTCAACACGGTCATAAGGCGTTGAGCAGCGCCCGAGGAATCGCGCAACATGCGGAGGTACCACGGAGACTCCCCCAGCGACTCGCTCAGCCGGCGGAAAGTCAACAAACCGGAGTCCGGACTCGGTCCCTCCGCTAGCCACTTGAGGAGTACGGGTAAGAGCGCGCGTTGAATATCTGACCGGCGACGCAGCCCCGTTGTCAACGCGGCAATGTGACCGAGCGCCGTCTTAGGGTCGCGGAAACCGATGGCCTGCAAACGAGTCTCCGCCTGCTCACTCGTGATGGCCAACGCGTCATCCTGCACCGACGCCACAGCCGACAAGAGGGGGCGGTAGAACAGTCGCTCGTGAAGTTCGCGCACTTCGAGTTTGGTCCGTTGCCACGTCTCGAGCAGAGCATCCGCTGTCGACGCCACACGTGTTGCGCGGGCAATCGCCCGAACAGCGTCTTCGTCTCGGGGCATGAGGTGCGTGCGCGTGAGATCACGGAGTTGGATGCGGTGCTCCAGCGTGCGCAACAAACGGTAGTTGTCGGCGAACGAAGCCGCCTCAGTCCGACCCACGTATCCCTTGCTCACGAGCCGCTCGAGCGATTCGATTGTTCCCCGTGTGCGCACGCTTTCGTCGGCTTGCCCATGCACGAGTTGCAGCAACTGGACTGTGAACTCGACGTCACGCAAGCCACCCGGTCCCAGCTTGATCTGAAAGTCAACGTCATCAGCAGGAATGTGCGCGGTGACTCGTTCGCGCATTCCCTGCACTTGTTGCACAAACTCAGGTCGGCTTGCGCTCCTCCAGACGTATGGCGCGAGCGTCTCGACATAGCGATTGCCCAGGGCCTCATCCCCAGCCGCTGGTCGAGCTTTGAGCAAGGCCTGAAACTCCCAGTTCTTCGCCCACCGTTCGTAATACGCGTGATGGCTCTCGAGTGTGCGAACCAGCGCACCCGCCTTGCCTTCGGGCCGCAGATTCGCGTCCACTTCCCACAGACCCGGCTCGACACCGTGTTCGTGGATGATGCGCATGACGTTCTGCGCGAGTCGCGTCGCAATGGTCATCGCACGATCGGTGGAAAGTGCGTCTTCGTCAGCGGTTTCGGCCACAAAGATGACGTCTACATCGCTGAGATAGTTAAGCTCGCGCGCACCACACTTGCCCATGCCGATGATGGCCAGTTTTACCTGAGCAATGTCCGTTGCCGTGGTTCCGCCGTCGATAACATCTGCCCGAGCTACGGCGAGAGCTGACTCCAGAGCTGCGTCCGCGAGGTCGGCGAGTGACGTTGCCACCCTGTCGACAATCGCGACCGGATTCTCCGCCGCAAGGTCGAAACTTGCAATGTTGAGCAGCTCCTCGCGGTAACGTACCCGGAGCGCGGTGCGTGCTTCGTCACCCGTGAGCGTGGCAACACCGTTGCGTGCCTGAACGCTGGAGAGGAGCGACGCGCGCAGCGCATCCCGATCACGCAATTCAGCCGGAGAGAACAACTGACTCAGCGCCCCTGTCTGGCGCTGAACAAAGCTGGCCAGACCCGCCGAACCGCCCAAGACGAGCAACAAGCGAGTCAGTGCGTCTCCGTCGGACATAAAGGGACCGAGGGTCTTTACTACGTTGCTGGTGGAACCCGCACG
>CAZYYL010000256.1:0-1938 GCA_964651425.1 uncultured Microbacteriaceae bacterium
TGAGGCGATGGCGAGACTTCGCGCGATTGATTTCTTCATTTTTCCCGATTCATAATGCAAACACGAGTGGACTGCTTGCCCGAGCCTAATCTACTTGGATTCATCGAGGCGACACGCCGTTCGTCATGAGCGATGCGCGAAAGCGCTCTCGTACAGGCATACACTCGCCGCCGTCGCGAGATTCATCGACTCGGCTTCACCGTATATAGGTACCGATGCGCAACCATCCGCGAGAGCGATGTGCTCGAACGTAAGTCCGCGCGCCTCGTTGCCGAACAACCATGCTGTGGGTTTGTTCAGAGTGCCGGCTTCGCGCAGGGTCGGCAGCGCATCCCCGTGCATATCGGTCGCCAGCACCTGCAACCCGGCTGAACGAACGGCATCGAGCGCTGAATCGAGCTCGACGTCGACGACCACGGGGATGTGAAATAGTGACCCCGTCGTCGAACGCACGACCTTCGGGTTGTACAAGTCGACCGATCGTCCCGTCAGAATCACGGCATCGGCGCCGGCGCTATCGGCGACGCGGATTATTGTGCCGAGATTGCCCGGGTCGCGAACCTCTTCGAGAATGGCAACTAGGCGCGGGGATTCGGTTTGGCGTCCGACGCCAAGGGCGTGCTTGAGTGCTGTCGGAAACTGATGCACCACGGCCACAAACCCCTGCGGCGTGACCGTGTCGGCCATCGCCTCGATCACTCGCTCAGATGCGAACTCGACGTCGACCCCGGCGAGCACGGCTGTCTCGGCGATGTCACTGTAGCGCTCGAGTGCCGTCGGCGTCGCGTACAACTCGACGACAAGCTCGGGTCGATAAGCGAGCGCTTCGGCGACTGATTGCGGCCCCTCCAACAGGAAGAGCCCGGTCTCAGACCGGGCTCCCTTCTGTGAGAGCTTGGCAACCGCCTTGACGCGTTCCGCGCGGGGGTTGTCGAGCATGATTCTCTAGGCCTTGACCTTCGGTGCCGACGTGTCGGCGGGAAGTGCCTTCTTTGCCGTGGCCACGAGCGACGCGAACGTGGTGGGCTCGTTCACGGCCAGCTCGGCGAGGATTCGACGGTCAACCTCAACACCGGCGAGCGCGAGGCCCTGGATGAATCGGTTATACGTGAGACCGTTGATGCGAGCGGCGGCGTTGATGCGCTGGATCCACAAGCGACGGAAGTCACCCTTGCGGGCGCGACGGTCGTTGTAGGCGTAGACGAGCGAGTGCGTGACCTGCTCTTTGGCCTTGCGGTAGAGACGCGAACGCTGTCCGCGGTATCCGGATGCGCGCTCGAGGATAGTCCGACGCTTCTTCAGGGCATTGACGGCCCTCTTTACTCTTGCCATTTCTTCTTATTCCTTATTGTCTGTCGGTACGTTTTTCGGCGTTACTTGCCGAGAAGCTTCTTGATGATCTTGGCGTCAGCGGGAGCCATGACCTGATCAGCGTTCAACCGGCGCTTGCGGTCACTCGCCTTGACCTCGAGGTTGTGGCGCATGCCGGCCTGCTGCTTCATCACCTTGCCGGAACCGGTGATCTTGAAGCGCTTCTTCGTCCCGGAGTGGGTCTTCTGCTTGGGCATTGTTTCTCCTTGGGTTACTCAGCGTCTGCTGAGGGTGTGGGTGCGGCCTTGGGGGTCGCAGGCTTGGTGGTCTTGGATGCACTGGCCGCAGACTTCGATGCAGCGGGTGCCTTCGGCTCGGCTGCCGTCTTCGCCGTGGCGGCTTTCGGGGCGGCGGCTTTCGGTGCGGCGGCCTTTGGTGCCGCAGGGGCCTTCGGAGCGGCGGGAGCCTCGGCCGGCTTCTCCGTAGCGGGAGCCTTGGCGGCGGCTGGTGCCTTCTCCGGAGCAGCTGCCACGGTGACCGGCTTGGCGCTTGGCGCTTGCTCAGCAGACTTCTCGAGACGAGCGGCCTTGGCCTCGGCCTTAGCGGCGTCGCGTTTCGCGAGAACCT
>CAZYYL010000257.1:0-1937 GCA_964651425.1 uncultured Microbacteriaceae bacterium
AGTGGTACGCGGTAATCGGCGTGTTCTGCGTCTCGTTCGGCAGGTGAACGGTGAGTCCGTTGGTGCGCATCGCTTCAACGTGGTCGGGCCACTGCTCAATAAAGGTGACGTCGAGGCCAGCTCGAATCATGTCCGCTCCGATGGATGCGCCGTTCGCGCCGGTGCCCAAAATCGCAATTCGTGCGTTGTTCATGTCTACGTCCTTCACGATGGGGTTTCCCGGCCGACTCAGCGATGAGCGGCAAGCGTTCGTTCTCACTGTACAGAACACATGAGCAAACAGGCTAGTTTTTGACGCGGCTTGACGCGCGCGGGCCGAAATTGTTAACTGTGAACGAACACTCGAGTCTCATGGCAGAGACGGTCCCTTCGAATTGAGGCAGCGGATGCGCACACTGACCGACCTGAATATCGCCGTCGTCGGGACCGGCGCCAACGGCGCAGGTATCGGCGCCGACCTCGTCAACTCAGGGCTGCGAGTGTCGTGGATCGAGCAGTGGCCCGACAACGTGTCTGCGGTTCGTGAGAACGGCGTGCGCATCGAGTTCGGACAACTCGATCAGGGGGGTCGCGTGGAGCAGGCGCATCCGCGCATCATCAACCTGTGTGAGG
The DNA here is from genome assembly GCA_964651425.1 of uncultured Microbacteriaceae bacterium. GTDB lineage: Bacteria > Actinomycetota > Actinomycetes > Actinomycetales > Microbacteriaceae > RFQD01. The sequence goes on from CAZYYL010000257.1 coordinate 613, forward strand.
TCGCGACGCTGCGCGAGAAGTTCGACGCCGTGTTGCTGTTGGTAAAGGCCTACGACACGCGCTGGGCGTGCGAGCTCATCAAGCCCTACGTGGCAGACGACGGTTTCGTCATCGGTGTGCAGAACGGGATGTCGGTCGACGACATCGTGTTGGTCATGGGCGAGGAGCGTTCGCTCGGTGCCGTCATCGAAATCACCGCGGCGATGTACACGCCCGGAGTGGTCGAGCGTCACTCGGACCGCGACCGGTCATGGTTCGCGGTGGGAGCGCCCACGGCAGCTGCCGAGCGTCACGTGCCGACCGCTGCCGCGATTCTGCGATGCGCGGGCGTTGTCGAAGAGACCAACGATGTGCGGTCGGCGAAGTGGATGAAACTCGCCTTGAACGCGGCCGAACTCGTGCCGTCCGCCATCATGGACCTCTCGATTGCCGATGCGGCGGGTACCGATCGCTTGCGCGATGTGATGTTGCTAACCGGCAACGAAGCTGTAGCGGCGGCGTTGGCAGATGGATGTCGCGTGCGTCCAATCTTCGGAATGGACGGTGACCTCGCTGCCGACCCCGACACGTTTGTCGAGACCGTACTCGACGAACTGGTCGCGAACTACATCTTGAGTTATTCGCGGTCGACGATTCTGCAGGACTGGATGAAGCACCGCCACAGCGAGGTCAACGAGATCAACGGGCTCGTGGTGGATGTGCTCGCGCGCGCTGGCAGCTCGGCCCCGGCGAACCAGGCGGTTGTTGAGTTCGCGACTGAGATTGAGACGGGCACGCGCGAGCGGGGCATCCAGAATCTCGAACCGATCATCGCGCGAATTCGCGAGCTCGGTGGGGAACTCGGTCTCGACTAGCCGGCCAGCTGGCCTAGTCGAACTCGTGCGCGAACACCTCGGGGTGCCGATCGAGTTCGATGCGTGTGCGACGGATGTGCCCGTGAAGAATGCTTTCGGCCTCTTCGCTGTCGCCGCGCTTGATTGCTTCGAGCAACAGTTCGTGCTCGAGATGCGTGACCTCGATGCCACCTGCGCCGCGCACCAGCTGCATAAACACACGGCGGTAGGGCTGGGTGGTGTTCCAAAGGCGTTCGATGAGTTCGCTCAAGATGTTCGTTGTGACGGGCGAGTACGTGATCCAGTGGAACTCGCGGTCGAGGCGCATGAAGGTCTCGAGGTCGGGCGCCTTCTTCATCGCGGCCACGAGGTCCGTCGCCCGCGCGAGGTCATCGGCGGTCAGTGCCGGCAGGTTGTAACGAAGGAGCAACGGCTCGAGGCGTTCACGCATCTGGTACTGCTCGGAGCATTCCTCTTGCGTAAGACTCGATA
>CAZYYL010000258.1:0-1930 GCA_964651425.1 uncultured Microbacteriaceae bacterium
GAGTGGCGAATACGACTGCGTAACCGTAGACGATCCAGAGAGTGCCGATGAGTGCCATCGAACCGAAGCTCATCATCATCATCGAGATGACGCTCTTGGCGCGCACCAATCCGCCATAGAAGAAGGCGAGGGCGGGGGTCATCATCAAGACCAAAGCGGCACTGATCAGAATGAAGGCGGTGTTTCCTTGGCTCATGGAAGACAAGGAAACACCGCCTGTGTTTCAGATAGTTCGTACTTATGTTTCGTTCGCGTTACGAGGTGGCGAGCTCGTACGCCTCTTCCCCGTGCACGACGGTGTCGATTCCAGCCAGTTCATCTTCGTTCTTGATGCGGAATCCCATCGTCTTTTCAATCGCGAGCCCGATGACGTAGGACACGACGAACGAGAAGATCAGCACAGTGAACGCGGCGATGGCCTGCTTGCCCAGCTGCTCGAATGAGCCCGAGTAGATGAGCCCCACATCCGTTGCAAAGAAGCCGATGAAGAGCGTTCCAATCAATCCACCGATGAGGTGAATGCCCACAACGTCAAGCGAGTCGTCGAACCCAAGTTTGAACTTGAGCTCAATGGCAAGGGCACAAATAGCTCCCGCAACGAGTCCGAGCACGATCGACCAAATCGGCGTCAGACTCGCACACGCCGGGGTGATCGCGACGAGACCGGTAACGGCACCGGAAGCGGCGCCCACCGACGTTGCTTTGCCTTCCTTGATTCGTTCGACGATGAGCCAGCCGAGTACACCGGCAGCTGGCGCGGCAATCGTGTTAATGAACGCAAGGCTCGCAATGCCATCGGCGGCGAGTTCCGAGCCGGCATTGAAGCCGAACCAACCGAACCACAGAAGGCCGGCACCAAGCAGAACGAACGGCACGTTGTGCGGCTTGTCCATTCCCTTCGCGAACCCGATGCGCTTACTGAGCACCAGTGCGAGTGCGAGAGCGGCTGCACCGGCATTGATGTGCACGGCCGTACCACCAGCGAAGTCAATCGCGCCAAGGTTGTACGCAATCCAGCCGCCGTCAACGATTTTGCCGTCAACCAAGGTGAAGTTGAATACCCACGACGCCACCGGGAAGTACACAACCGTCGCCCAGATTCCGGCGAACACGAGCCACGCGCCGAATTTGGCGCGGTCCGCAATGGAACCCGAAATAAGTGCAACCGTGATGATGGCGAATGTCGCTTGGAACGCCGCAAAGGCGATGGGCGGGAACAGTGCACCGTCAGGAGTGGTCAGCAATCCTTCGAGTCCGAGGTTTGCCGTGTCGATTCCGATTACCCCGTCGATGCCGTAGAACGTGTCCGTTCCTCCGTTGGCGAACGCGATCGCGTATCCGTAAACGACCCAGATGACACCGATGAGAGCGAGCGAGCCAAAGCTCAACATCATCATCGAGATGACGCTCTTCGCCTTGACGAGCCCGCCATAGAAGAACGCGAGTGCCGGCGTCATCAGCAGCACGAGTGCCGCCGAAATCAGCACGAACGCAGTATTGCCTTGATCCATTTCATCCTCATTTCACAATGAACGAACAGTGATGTGTTGAGGATGCTCCACGCGCGTTTCCGCCAATGACGCTATGACATTGCGAACGGGTTAACTCATCGGTCGCTGGGTTTCCGTTCCGTTTCCGAATGCGCGCGCAGATGAACGACGCGTTACAGGGGCGAGGATGACGTCAATGCGATGAGGCGCGAAATACACCGCAAATACTTCTTGCGATAGCCACCATTGATCATGTCGCCGCCAAAGACCGTGCTGATCGAGACTCCAGAACAGGTCAGCGGAATTTGGGCGTCGTAAACGCGGTCTATAAATGCGACGAGTCGAAGGGCATCAGTCTGGTTCGTGATGACGTGAACATCGGTCAGGCCGATGAGATCGACGCCGGCCTCAACATGATCAAGGGCGGTGGCGGCGCGCTG
>CAZYYL010000259.1:0-1915 GCA_964651425.1 uncultured Microbacteriaceae bacterium
ACGGGCTCATCCAGCCCTCGAGAATCTTCGAGCCACTCGTCGACGGCATGTCGGTCGTGACGAGCACGTCTTTGATCGCAAGCGGGACTCCGTCGAGCGGGCCAATCGGTGCGCCGGACTTGCGACGGGCATCCGATGCCGTCGCCGCGTCGAGCGAAACCTGCGGGTTCACGTGAAGGAACGCGTGCACGTCGCCGTCGACGGTGGCGATGCGGTCGAGGTGTGCTTGCGTAACCTCGACGGAGGTGGTCTCGCCGGCCGCGAGTGCGGTCGACAGTTCGGCGGCGGTGAGGCGGGTGAGGTCGCTCATTACTGCTCCTCTCCCAAGATGGCGGATACGCGGAAACGGCTGCCGTCATGGTCGGGTGCGCTCGCGAGAGCCTGCTCGGTGGTCAGCACGTCGCCGACGACGTCGGGGCGAAGCACGTTCTCGAGCGGAATCGGGTGGCTCGTGCGCGGAACATCCGGCGTTGCAACTTCACTCACCGATGCGACGACGTCCACGATCTGTCGAAGTTCACCCGTGAGGTGCTCGATTTCGTTGTCGGTCAGGTCGATGCGTGCGAGGCCGGCTAGGTGGCGCACGGTTTCAGCAGAAATGTCAGACACAAGGGACAAGTTTACGCCGGTGCCGGTCACGGCGGGTTCCGTGCCTAGACCGCGCTCGGTCCGCCCTGAAGCAGACGGGTGAATCCGGCAGCGTCGAGCACCGGGATGCCCAACTCCTCTGCCTTTGTCAGTTTGCTGCCGGCGCCCGGTCCGGCTGCCACGAAGTCGGTCTTCTTCGACACACTTGACGACGGCTTGCCACCCGCGGCGATGATCGCTTCTTCGGCACCCTCGCGCGTATAACCCTCGAGTGAGCCGGTCGCGACGATGATGAGGCCGGCGCATGGTCCGCTGGCGTCACCGGATGCGCCGACTCCGGTGTGTCCGGGCGTCGACCATTGCACACCGGCGGCAGCCCACTGCTCGACAATCTCGCGATGCCAGTCCACCTCGAACCAGTTGAGAATTGCCTCGGCGATGATTGTGCCGACTCCGTCGACCGAAGCGAGTTCGTCGACGGACGCGTTGCGAATCGCGTCCAGCGAACCGAAGTAGTTGGCCAGCGCACGTGCAGCTACCGGGCCAACGTGACGAATGTTCAGTGAGACCAACAGACGCCACAGTGGTTTGGTCTTGGCCGCATCGAGGTTCGAGAGTAGTTCGGTCGCATTCTTCGACGCGGTTCCGTCGGCGTTGCGGAAGTAGTCGACCGCGAGCAAATCGTCGAGCGTGAGTGCGAACAAGCGCGCTTCGGTCTCGAGCGGTGGGTGCGAGCCGTCGGCCGCTTTGTTGGTCAACGCAGCTGCCGCGACTTCGCCGAGCTTCTCGACGTCGAGACCGCCACGCGATCCGATGTGCTCGACGCGACCACGCACCTGAGCCGGGCACGACTTGGCGTTCGGGCACCGCAGGTCGACGTCATCCGCCGACGCCGGTGCAAGCTTCGACCCGCACTCGGGGCACGCAGTCGGCATGACGAACGGACGCTCGTTGCCCGTACGGAGTTCGAGCACTGGGCCGAGCACCTCGGGAATCACGTCGCCCGCTTTGCGCAACACGATGGTGTCGCCGATGAGCACACCCTTCGCCTTCACCACGTCTTGGTTGTGGAGTGTGGCGAACTCGACTGTCGAACCCGCAACACGCACAGGTTCGACCACAGCGTAGGGAGTAGCCCGGCCGGTGCGACCGACCGAGACGCGAATGTCGACAAGCTTGGTGTTCACCTGCTCGGGTGGGTACTTGTAGGCGATGGCCCAGCGCGGTGCGCGGCTGGTACTGCCGAGTTCGTCGTGCAGAGCGAGTTCGTCAACCTTGACGACGATGCCGTCGATCTCGTGTTCGACTGAGTGACGGTCGCGACCCA
>CAZYYL010000260.1:0-1912 GCA_964651425.1 uncultured Microbacteriaceae bacterium
CTTTCACTCAACACGCTTTCCAAGCGTGCGCCATAGGCCACTAGGCGAATTCTCCTTTGGAATACGACCGGGATATCGGCGCAAACCTCAACCATTCTAGGGTGGGTTCATGAGCACACGAGTCGCGGTGCTGGGCACCGGCGCGAATGGTGCAGCGCTCGCCGCGAGCATGACGCGCGCGGGCCACGACGTCACGAGCATCGAACAGTGGCCGGCGCACGTTGAGAGGATCCGTGGCGCGGGTGTGACCATCCATTCGCCGTCGGGAACGACCACAACCCGGTTGAACGCCGTGCACCTCGCCGAGGTTGCCACCCTGCGCGACCCCTTCGACATCGTGTTCGTCGTGGTGAAAGGGTATGACACGAGATGGGCCTGCGAGCTCATCCTTCCGCTCTTGACGCCGACCTCGTTGGTCGTCGGTGTTCAGAACGGGATGACCGTGGACGAAATAGCCGACATCGTTGGCGTCGAAAGAACGATCGGCTGCGTCATAGAAGTGGCCGCGAACATGTTCGAGCCCGGTGTCGTGAACCAACAGACGGGCATGTGGTTTGCGCTCGGCGGGCTGACGCCCGGTGTTCAGTCGCGCGTGGTCGAAGTCGCCTCGGTCTTGGGTGCCGCGGGCAAGGTCGAAATCGTCGATGACATTAGGTCGTCGAAGTGGATGAAGCTTGTGGCCAACGCCGCCGAGCTCGTTACGTCGGCAATTCTGGACCTTCCGCTACTCGAGGCCATTGCACTGCCGGGCATGCACGAGTTCATGACCGAGGCCGGAAAAGAGGCTGGTCGAACGGCTGTCGCGCTGGGACACAAGGTCGTGCCGATTTTCGGTATGGAAGGGATCGACACATCGAGCGCCGACGCGTTCGCCGTCGAACTGCTCGACCGCGTGCTCACCCACTATTCACTGCCCGACACTCGCACGACTGTGCTGCAGGACTGGATGAAGGGTCGTCGCGCTGAGATCGAAGAGATCAACGGGCTGGTCGTGCGATCGCAGACGCAACTCGGTGGTCGAGCGCCTGCCAACGAAATTACCGTCGCGCTTGCCCGACAGATTGAGGCCGGCGAACTCGAGGCTGGCCCGCACCTTGCCGAGCGGTTATCGGCCGCGTTGAGCTGACCCGCCGGTCGCGTAATATTGAGGCAGCCCCTCGCGTGGCGCTAACCAGGCCAACTCCCCCAGGTCAGAAATGAAGCAAGGGTAACCGGGCTCTGGCGGGTGCGCGAGGGGTCTTGCGTAGGCTAGACACATGGCCCGCAATGTGTACGTCGCTTCCGCCGAAGGACATACCGGCAAGTCGACGATTGCACTGGGCCTGATGGATGCCCTGCGCACCACCTACTCTCGAGTCGGAGTCTTTCGCCCCGTCGCGCGCACGACGACCGAGCGAGACCACGTTGTCGAACTCTTGCTCTCGAGTTCGAGTGCAGGCATTCCGTATGACGACTGTATTGGGGTGACGTACGCCGACGTACACCGCGACCATGAGGCGGCACTTGCGCAAATAATCGAACGCTTCAAGGCCGTCGAAGCGCAGTGTGACGCGGTCGTCATTCTTGGCTCGGACTACACCGACGTGGGTAGCCCGACCGAGCTCGAGTTCAACGCGCGCATCGCGGCCAACCTGTCGTCGCCTGTCTTGCTCGTGCTCAACGGGCGTGAGGCGTATACGGCTGACCAGCACCTGGGGCAGGTGCCCGCTCGAACGCCGCACGAGGTGGCGCAATTCGCCGAGCTGACTCTTGATGAGATTCGTCGTTCGCACGCCGTGCTCATGGGTGTGGTCGTGAACCGCGCCGACCCGGGAACGGCCAACGCATTGCGCGATGCACTCGCGCCGATTGCGGGCGACCAACCTGTGTGGGTGGTCGATGAGGATGCCGCACTGGTCGCACCCCGCATGCG
>CAZYYL010000261.1:0-1907 GCA_964651425.1 uncultured Microbacteriaceae bacterium
TTCTCGGCACAGCTATTATCGTTCTCCTCGTCTTCCCGGGTCTCGCCGCCGCGCGGCGCGCACTGGACGCGGACCGCGTTTTCGGCTCACACGTGTACGACGCAGAAACGGGCGGTGCCATTCTCTGGCAACACCTCTTCTGGTTCTTCGGACACCCCGAGGTGTACATCCTGGCGCTACCGTTCTTCGGCGTGGTGTCGGAGATTATCCCGGTGTTCAGCCGCAAGCCGATCTTCGGTTACAAGACGCTCGTCTACGCGACTATCGCAATTGGTGCACTCTCGATGACGGTGTGGGCTCACCACATGTATGTCACCGGTTCGGTGCTCTTGCCATTCTTCGCCTTGCTCACCATGCTTATCGCAGTTCCTACAGGTGTGAAGATCTTCAACTGGATCGGCACCGTCTGGCGCGGTTCGGTGACATTCGAAGTACCGATGATGTGGGCCCTCGGGTTCGTGTTCAACTTCATCTTCGGTGGTCTGACCGGAATCATCTTGGCGTCACCGCCGCTTGACTTCCACATGTCCGACTCGTACTTCGTCGTCGCGCACTTCCACTACGTCATCGTCGGTGCCCTCGTCTTCGGTCTCTTTGGTGGCATCTACTTCTGGTGGCCCAAGTGGACGGGCAAGATGCTCAACGAGCGTCTTGGACAGGTGCACTTCTGGCTGTTCTTCATCGGCTTCCACACGACCTTCCTTGTGCAGCACTGGCTCGGTGTCGTCGGTATGCCTCGTCGTTACGCGACCTACCTTCCTGACGATGGCTTTACGTGGATGAACCAGCTCTCGTCAATCGGTTCGCTCATCATGGCCGTCTCGCTGTTGCCGTGGGTGCTCAACATCTACATCACCGCACGCTACGCACCGAAGGTCACGGTCGACGACCCGTGGGGTACCTCACGTTCGCTCGAGTGGGCAACAAGCTGCCCGCCGCCGCGTCACAACTTCACGAGCATCCCTCGTATCCGTAGTGAGTCTCCTGCGTTCGACCTGAACCACCCGGAGCTCGCTCCCGCTGGATACGCGCTCCCCGCTGGAAAGAAGGGCTAACCGCCATGAAGGCAAACGTTGTCATGCTCACGGTTCTTGCGGCATTCTTCCTTGTCGCAGCGGCTGTGTACACCTACTGGAATGTCATCGCGACGGGAACATGGGAAGTTGTCGGGACCGTCGGAATCCTGCTCTCGGCTATCCTCGCTGGATTCATTGCGTTCTTCTTGAACGCGGTCAACCGCTCGCAGGGCGGAATACTTCTTCCGGAAGATCGCCCGGCTGCGGACATTGACGATGCTGACCCAGAACTCGGTCACTTCAGCCCGTGGAGTTGGTGGCCGCTCATTCTCGGTTTCGCCATCGGACTGGCCTTCCTGGGCCTTGCGGTTGGTGTCTGGATTGCCATCATCGGCGTCCCACTCGTCGTCATCTCGTTGGTTGGATGGACCTACGAGTACTACCGAGGCAACTTCGGTCAATAACACTCCACGATTAATTCGAAACTGGTCTCCGTTCCGACGGGGGCCAGTTTTGTTTGCCGTGCGCGTCGAGGAAGACAGGTTGCTAGGGGAGCGGGCGAACCGGTTGGCGGATGACCGTCTTCAGTTTCTCGGGTGACGTGCGCCGGGGGTCACTGAGGTAGATCTCGTGGTGCGGCCCCGCAAACGTGACGTGCGCCTTGGGCATGAGAACCGTGTGTAGCTCGTGTAGCTTCGGTGCCTCGTCTGCGTAGGAACCGACGTGGAGAAGTTGGAAGCTGTCGCCCTCGTCAATCGTGCGCAGCTCCACGTCGTTTGCGCGTCTTGTGCCCTTCGCCTGGCTTGCCGTCATCGCCCGAGTCACGAGTTCAGGTCCAACCCATTCTGGAACGTACATCAGCAGCGTCCACTTCCACGCGCGACGGTCGCC
>CAZYYL010000262.1:0-1895 GCA_964651425.1 uncultured Microbacteriaceae bacterium
GGTTCGATCGTTGCGGACCGCTCTGGTGTCGTCACTCCGTTCGCCATCATCGGCCTGCAGGAGCGCATGAGCTTCTTCGTAAACCCGACTGAGGAGGTGTACGAAGGTATGGTCATCGGCGAGAACTCGCGCAATGACGACATGGACGTGAACATCACAAAGGAAAAGAAGCTCACGAACATGCGTTCGTCGACCGCAGACACATTCGAATCGATGACACCGTCGCGTCAACTGTCACTCGAAGAGTGCCTCGAGTTCGCTCGTGAAGATGAGTGCGTCGAGGTTACGCCCGAGAAGGTGCGCATCCGCAAGGTCGTTCTCGACATGACCGAACGTGCCCGCACCACGAGCCGCTTGAAGAAGCAAGATCAGAGCTAAGCCTTTACGCGTTCGTCGTGGTCACGATGTCGATGGGCGACGTGACCACGCGAGGCGCACGTCGGGCGGAGATCCCCAAGAACAGCGTCAGAGTGATGCCGACATACAGCGCCCACACGATGACCTGGAGCCACGACATTTCGGGGCGGAATCCAATGGTTCCGCGCAACAGCGAGCCGTACCAGCTGTCTTCGGGGATGGCCCCCGAGACGTTGAATGCGATGGCGCCGTTGCCGGGCATCCAGAAGTACTCTTCGAGCTCGTGTACTCCGTAAGTCAGCACGCCCGCGGCAAGGATGATCAGCAACGAACCTGACCACGTGAAGAACGTCGACAGGTTGAGGCGCACCATGCCCCGGTAAATCGTGAACCCGAGAGCGACGGCAATCGCGAGACCGAGCAGCGCGCCGAGAAGCGGGAGTAGCGATTGGCCCGCCGCCTGCATGGCTGTCCACACGAAAAGCGCGGTCTCGACGCCTTCGCGACCCACGGCGAAGAACGCGAGAAGAACGAGGCTCAGTGCACCACCGGTCATCGTCTTGTCGATGCCCGCTTCGAGATTGCCTTTGAGGTTGCGCGCGGTCTTCGCCATCCAGAAAACCATCCACGTCACGAGCCCGCACGCCGCAATCGAGAGTGCGCCGGCCGTCGTTGCGAACACGATGTCGGGAAGCTCGTCGATCTGCATCAGCAGGTACCCGATGAGCAAGGACGCGCCGGCTGCAAGTCCGACACCGAGCCAGATTGCGCCGCGCTCGTTGCGCCGACCGACTCGCGTGACGTAAGCAATCAAGATGCCCACAATGAGCGATGCCTCGAGGCCTTCGCGGAGGGCAATGAAGAGGTTTGCGAGCATGGAGCTGGAATTCTTTCGTACGCTAACGGTCAGGTAAGGCTTACCTTACTAACTGTAGTCGGGCATCCGGCGCCCGTCGAACTCAACGGTAGTCTTGCCACGTGAATTCACAGAATTCGGCACGGTTGCGCATCGTGAATGCAGCGCTTTACCTCGGTGCCATCGCGTTCAGTGCGCTTATCGGTTCGGTCACGACGGTCGTGCATCAGGCAAGCGCATCCGTTGCCAATGTCAGCCTTCCGTGGGGGCTCGTGCTCTCGCTCGCAATCGTAGTCAGCTGGTTCATCGGCCTCACTCTGCTGAAATCCCCGCGGTGGGTGCTCATCTCAAGCGGCGCCGCATTCTTGTTAATGGTGTTCACTCTGAGCCAGCGCGGCCCGGGTGGCTCGGTGCTCGTGCCGGAGTCGTGGCAAGGCAACACGTGGGTGTTGCTCGTTCCGCTTGTCGTTATCGTGATTGTGCTGTGGCCTCGAGTGCGAAAGATAAACTGAGCTCGTGACTTACGTAATCGCTCTTCCTTGTGTCGATGTCAAAGACCGTGCGTGCATCGACGAATGCCCGGTTGACTGCATCTATGAGGGCGACCGCATGCTCTACATCCACCCCGACGAGTGTGTCGACTGCGGTGCCTGCGAGCCGGTCTGCCCAGTTGAGGCCATCT
>CAZYYL010000263.1:0-1891 GCA_964651425.1 uncultured Microbacteriaceae bacterium
AGGCGTTCACGCATCTGGTACTGCTCGGAGCATTCCTCTTGCGTAAGACTCGATACCCAGGCGCCCGAGTTCGACACCATGTTGACGAGTCCGTCGGTGACGAGAATGCGCAGAGCCTCGCGCACGGGAATGCGACTCGCGCCGAATTGCTCCGCGATTTCTTCTTGGCGGATGCGCTCGCCGGGTGACAGTTCGCCCGACAAGATCGACTGACGCAACTCGTCGGCGATGCGCTCGCTGAGCACGCCGTTCGGGGGAGTTGTCGTCATCGTCGTGTCAGTTCTCGAAAGTCGGGCCGGGGCAATACTCGTGGGCTACAGCGCCGGGTGCGCGGGATGCCACAACTTTACCGGTGCATCAGTCTCGTAGGCCTTGCCGTGCGGGAAGCTCACCAATTCGAACTGCATACCCCACGGCGAGAGAAAGTAGACCCAGCGCTGGCCTTCGCTGGCCGCGCTGCTTGCGGTGGGTTCGCCGAGTACGCGCAAGCCCTTCGCGCGCAGGTACTCGACCGCCGCATCCATGTCATCGACATAGAACGCGATGTGGTGCCCGCCGACGTCGCTGTTCTTCGGCTCCGTGCCGTTCTGGTCGGGTGCCTCGAACTCGAACACCTCGAAGTTCGGACCGAACTTGCACCGATAGAAGCGCAGTTCTTTGAGAACACTGCGGGGGTGGATGTTCAGGTGTTCGGTGAACCAGTCGTCATCTTTGGTCCACGGCCCGAGCTTGTAAACGAACTCGCAGCCGATCGTGTTGACGAAGAAGTCGTGCGCCTGCTCGATGTCGGGCACGGTGAAACCGATGTGCTCGGCACCACGAAGGCCGGGAATGCCTGCGGTCATGATGTCTCCTTCGAAGACTAGATGTATCCATTATGGACAGTTTTTTGCTGATATCAACGGTATTCGCACAAAAATGACTTGGCATTGGATACATTTCTGCAATATGCTCGCACCAGAAACTTTCACGAGAAGGAGCAGACCATGCCCCGCATTACGAAACTCGAACCGGGATCGCCTTGGGTCAAGCTCGAGACGACGGCCGACGACTGGAAAGCCGCCGACCCCAAGCTCCTCAGCAACCTGCTCGGTCAGATGCATATCGTGCGTGCGTTCGAAGAAGCCGTGCTTGAACTCGCCGGCGAAGGTCTCGTTCATGGCCCAGCCCACTCGAGCATTGGTCAAGAGGGTGGTGCCGTCGGTTCCACGGTGGCGCTGCGACCGACGGATGCGGTCAACGGCACGCACCGCGGACACCACCAGTTCCTCGGCAAGGCACTTGCCTACGTCAACCCCAAGGGCATGGACCTCAAGAAGCTAGTCAACGCGGACACGCAGACGATGCTTCTGCGCACGCTCGCTGAGATCCTCGGACTCGCCCAGGGTTACTCGGGCGGCCGCGGTGGATCGATGCACCTCCAGTGGCTCGAAGCCGGTGCGCTCGGCACCAACGCCATCGTTGGCGGCGGTGTTCCGCTCGCCGCCGGTAACGCGTGGTCGCAGAAGCATGCCAAGACGACTGACATCTCGGTGACCTACTTCGGCGATGGCGCCACGAACATCGGTTCGGTTCTCGAAACGATGAACCTCGCCGCCGCGTGGGACCTCCCGCTCTGCTTCTTTATTGAGAACAACATGTACGCCGTGTCGACACACGTCAGTGAAGTCACGAACGAGACCCGCCTGTCGGCTCGCGCGCTCGGTTTCAACTTCCCGTCGTGGAAGGTCGACGGCATGGACCCGCTTGCCGTGCACCTCGCTATGGAGCAGGCCAGCGAATACATGCGCTCGGGCAAGGGACCGGCTCTCGTCGAGGCTGAGGTCTACCGCTTCTCCCACCAGAACGGACCTTACCCGGGCAGCGCATTCGGTTACCGCCCGAAAGATGA
>CAZYYL010000264.1:0-1882 GCA_964651425.1 uncultured Microbacteriaceae bacterium
CGCGCCACCCTCGTTGCGGCCGGGCTTCAGTCCCCACTGGCCCATGAATGTGGCACGCTCATCCAAGAACGCAGCGAAATCCGCGAGCGGCAACCCCTTGACGATTCGGGTGCCCCAGAACGGCGGTGCGGGAATCTCGTTGTCGACGGCGACATCTGATCGCGCGGGCATGTCCTCAGGCTCAGTCAGTTCCAACAGGCCAGGGCGGTGGATGCGCTTCTTCAGCGCGGGCAATCCCACGCTTTGCGGCTCAGCGCCTCGTGCTATCGCGACGAGTGGCTCCATGAGCGCAAGCCCCTCGAAAGCATCCCGCGCATATCGCACCTCGCCATCGAAAATCGCGGCCAGGTCGTCCTCAACAAAGGAGCGCGTCAATGCCGCGCCGCCGAGAATCACGGGCCAGCGCTTGGCCAGCCCACGTGCGTTGAGTTCCTCGAGATTCTCTTTCATGACGACGGTCGACTTCACGAGCAGACCACTCATGCCGATGACGTCAGCGTTGTGCTCCTCGGCCGCAGCGATGATCTCGTTGATCGACTGCTTGATGCCGATGTTCACAACGTCGTATCCGTTGTTCGTGAGGATGATGTCGACGAGATTCTTGCCGATGTCGTGCACGTCGCCACGCACGGTGGCGAGCACGATCTTGCCCTTGCCCGCGGCCTCGCTCTTTTCCATATGCGGTTCAAGCAGCGCGACAGCCGACTTCATGACCTCGGCCGATTGCAGCACAAATGGCAACTGCATCTCACCCTTGCCGAAACGTTCGCCGACAACTTGCATGCCCGCGAGCAGATGATCGTTAATGATGCCGAGTGCGGTCATGCCCTCGAAACGTGCGAGATCAAGGTCGTCTTCAAGACCCTTCGACTCGCCGTCGATAATCCGTCTGGCGAGACGCTCGCCGGTGGGCAGCGCAGCAAGCTCGGCAGCACGCGCATCCCGCAAGGCGGCACTGTCGACGCCGTCGAACAAGTCGAGCATCGTCGAGAGCGGGTCGTAGGTGAGTTCGCCGCCGACGTTGTATTCGCGCTTGTCCCACACGAGGTCGAGCGCAACTTTGCGACGGTCATCCGGGATGCTCGCGAGCGGCATGATCTTGGCCGCATCTACAATCGCACTCGTCAGTCCGGCGGCCGTGGCCTCGTGCAAGAAGACCGAGTTGAGCACCGCGCGAGCGGCCGGGTTCAGGCCGAACGACACATTCGACACACCGAGCGTGGTTTGCACGCCGGGATACTTCGTCGTGATCTCGCGAATCGCCTCGATGGTTTCAATCGCGTCGCGTCGCGTCTCTTCTTGACCGGTGGCGATGGGAAAGGTGAGTGCGTCGACGATGATGTCGCTCACGCGCATCCCCCAGTCATCGACCAGTTCGTCAATCAGTCGGCTCGCAATGCGCACCTTGTCTTCGCGTGTGCGCGCCTGGCCCTGCTCATCGATCGTGAGCGCGATGACCGCGGCGCCGTGTTCTTTGACCAACGGCATGATTCGCCCGAAGCGTGACGTCGGCCCGTCGCCGTCCTCATAGTTGACCGAGTTGACGACGGGGCGACCGCCGATGAGCTCGAGGCCCGCCTGCAGAACGGCCGGCTCGGTCGAGTCAATGACCAACGGCAACGTGGATGCGCTACGAAAGCGCGACACAATCTCCTGTACATCGGCCACTCCGTCGCGTCCGACGTAGTCAACGCATACGTCGAGCAGGTGTGCCCCGTCACGGGTTTGCTTGCGCGCGATGTCCACGCAATCGTCCCAACGCTCCTCGAGCATCGCGTCACGGAACGCCTTCGACCCGTTCGCGTTAGTGCGCTCACCAATCGCAAGAAAAGCGCTGTCTTGGTCGAAACTCACGTGCTGGTAGAGACTCGCGACGCCGGGG
>CAZYYL010000265.1:0-1874 GCA_964651425.1 uncultured Microbacteriaceae bacterium
GTCGGAATCTCCGTCCAACAACAGAACGTCAGATGTCACGGCAACAAATCCACCGTCGTCTCCAATGTCACCGGTGACGTTGGCTTGAACACCGTTTGATTCACTGAGGCTGTCAATCTTGAATGTGTAAGACGACGTCACTGCATTTGCAGCGGTGGCGGAAGTGGCGACAAAACCAAGACCGAGGGCAAGTGATGCGGCGCCAGCGACGGCGCTCTGAGCTAGTTTCTTCATGAGTAGTACTTTAGTCTGCGCCGGCATCCACACCTAACGTCGGGACCCGATTTACGTCAAATCGTTACGAGGACGCAACGAATCTGAAAGCAATCGTGATTGTGCATGCCAGGAGTTCGAAAAGCAGTGTCGAGGCACCTCTAGAGGAATGCTCACTCTGACCTAAAGAGGCGGGTGGGATGCGTTGCGCATCCCACCCGCCTTGATTACTTCTGGCGCGAAACCTGGCCGGCTAGCTCACAACTTTGTTGTGGCCGGTAACCGGCTGTGCCTCGTCGAACCCGGCGACCTTTCGCGTGAAGAAACGCGTGAGAATCAGCAGGTAGATGAGACCAATCACTGCCCAGATGCTGCCACCGACGAGAGCGTCGGGGCTGAGGTTCACCCAGAGGATTCCCGTCATCGCGACACCGATAGCCGGCAGAACAATGAACTTGAAGATGTCGCTCGCGGAGTGACGGCGACCCTTGCGAATCGCGAACCACGCGAACACCGAGATGTTCACGAAGCTGAACGCAATCAGCGCACCGAAGTTGATGAACGACGCGATCACGTCAAGCGACAGGTAGGTGCCGAGCAGGCAGACCGCACCGGCCAAGATGACGTTGAACGTGGGCGTGCTTGTCTTCGCGTTGACGAATCCGAACAGCTTGCGAGGCAGCACGTTGTTGCGGCCCATCACGAGCAGCATGCGGGCAACCGATGCCTGCGACGCGAGCAGCGACGCAATCGTGGCGGCGAAGCCAGCAGCAGTGAGAATGATCTTCATCGTCTGACCACCAACGAGCTCACCAATAATCGGCAACGTGGAGTCGTCGAGGTATTGGCGGTCACCGTTCGGGTCGAACGCGGTGAAGTCGGGGAACAGTGCCTGCGTGACGAACGCGGTGACGATGAAAATGCCACCACCGATGAGCACGGTCAGCATGATTGCGCGGGGGACGACCTGCGGGGTGCGGGCCTCTTCGACGTACATCGTGACGGCGTCAAAACCGATGAACGAGAAGCAGACAATTGTCGCACCCATGAGCACAGCGCTCATCGACACGTCGCTGTGGATGAACGGAGTGATTGTCGCGAGAGTTCCCTCGCCACCACCCTGAACGACCTGAATAACGGCCATGACGACGAACGCAGTCATGGCGATGATCGCAATGACGAGCAAGATCGTGTTCACGTTCGACGTACCGCGCATCGTGAAGTAAATGATGCCGGTCGAAATGACGGTGAATGCGACGACCCAGATCCAACCGGGAACGTCGGGGAAGAACGACTCCATGTAGGCGCGCACGATGATGATGTTCACCAGTGGCAGAAGGATGTAGTCCAGCATCGACGTCCAACCCACCATGAAGCCGAGGTTGGGATGCATCGATTCCTTGACGTACGTGTACGCAGAACCGGCACTCGGGAACGCTCCCGACATCTTTCCGTAGCTGATCGCGGTGAAGATCATCACAATCAACGCGGCGAGGTAGGCCAGCGGCACGACGTTGTTCGTCTCTTCGGCGACCATGCCGAAGGTGTCGAATACGACGGTCGGGGTCATGTACCCGAGACCGAGGGCGACGATCGCCCACATTCCCAGGTTTCGTTTCAGCGTGGCCTTTGCAGGCAACGGCATGTGAGATTCAGGCATC
>CAZYYL010000266.1:0-1868 GCA_964651425.1 uncultured Microbacteriaceae bacterium
CGCAGTTGCCGTTCTCGAAGTTCCGCTCATCGTGGTCCTCGGTCACGACAGCTGTGGTGCCGTGAACGGCGCCATCAACATGCTCGGCCCTGATGCCACACCACTGCCCCCACACATCAGCAATTTGGTCGCTCGCATCGCCCCTGCGATTCGCCGCGTGGCCGGCGCCGCCGGACAATTTGCACCCGATGGCACGCTTGACCCTGAGGTGGTGGATGCGCTCGCCGTGGGTCGCGAACATCTGCGTGACACGATTGCCGAGATGCTCGAGTCGAGCGAACTCATTGCCGCCGCAATCGCGGAAGGTAACCTTGCCATCGTTGGCGCGAACTACCGCCTCGACCAGGGAGTAGTCACTCCGGACGTCATCGTGGGAGTGATCGAATAGGAGCACAGTAGCCATGGTTGCGAACGACGAATACCGAATCGAACACGACACCATGGGCGAGGTGCGCGTTCCGAAGAACGCTCTGTACGCGGCCCAGACGCAGCGTGCGGTCGAGAACTTCCCTCTCTCGGGCACGGCTCTGGAGTCGGCGCACATCGCCGCACTCGCGCAGATCAAGAAGGCGGCCGCGCTGGCAAATGCCGAACTCGGCGTGCTCGACGCCAACATCGCGAAGGCCATCGCTTCGGCCGCTGATGAGGTCATCTCCGGCAAGCACGACGGTGAGTTTCCCGTCGACATGTACCAGACGGGTTCGGGCACGAGCTCGAATATGAACATGAACGAAGTGCTGGCGACGCTCGCATCCGCAATGCTCGGGAGCCCGGTTCACCCCAACGACCACGTCAACTGCTCGCAGTCGTCGAACGACGTGTTCCCCACGTCGGTGCACGTTGCCGTCACGGGTGCGCTGCTTAACAACCTGATCCCGGCGCTCGAGCACCTCGCCGTCGCGCTCGAGAAGAAGGCGAAGCTGTGGGCGACGGCCGTGAAGGCCGGCCGCACGCACCTCATGGACGCAACTCCGGTGACGCTCGGTCAAGAATTCGGTGGATACGCCGCTCAGGTTCGCTACGGAA
The DNA here is from genome assembly GCA_964651425.1 of uncultured Microbacteriaceae bacterium. Classification (GTDB taxonomy): domain Bacteria; phylum Actinomycetota; class Actinomycetes; order Actinomycetales; family Microbacteriaceae; genus RFQD01. The sequence continues at coordinate 1,027 of CAZYYL010000266.1, forward strand.
TCGAGCGCATCCACGCCGCACTCCCCCGTGTGGCCGAAGTTCCGCTCGGTGGCACCGCGGTCGGTACGGGAATCAACACGCCAGCGGGTTTCCCGCAGAAGGTCATTTCGTTGCTGGCGACCGAGACGCAGCTCCCGATAACCGAAGCGCGCAACCACTTCGAAGCTCAAGCCAACCGCGACGGTCTCGTCGAGGCGTCGGGCGCATTGCGCACGCTTGCCGTCTCGCTCACGAAAATCTGCAACGACCTGCGCTGGATGGGTTCCGGGCCAAACACGGGCCTCGGCGAACTCCACATCCCCGACCTTCAGCCGGGCTCGTCGATTATGCCGGGCAAGGTGAACCCGGTCATCCCCGAAGCCGTGCTCATGGTCTGCGCGCGCGTGATCGGCAACGACGCCACGGTCGCGTGGGCGGGCGCATCCGGACTATTCGAATTGAACGTCGCGATACCCGTTATGGCGAACGCCAACCTCGAGTCGATTCGCCTCTTGACCAACTCGGCCATCGTGCTGGCCGACAAGACCATCGACGGTCTCGAAGCGAACCTTGACCGTGCGCGCGCACAGGCCGAGTCGAGTCCGTCGATCGTCACGCCGCTCAACAAATACATCGGTTACGAAGCGGCCGCCAAGATTGCGAAGCATGCCGTGGCCACCGGCAAGACGATTCGCGAGTCGGTCATCGAGCTCGGGTATGTGGATGGGGAAAAGCTCACGATGGAACAGCTCGACACGGCGCTTGACGTAATGTCGATGACGCATCCCTAACCGTTCACTTTCATTCGCTAGTTTTTACCGGGGGGATTCGCATTCGTACGGCCGGGGAGATGGCATGAAGTC
>CAZYYL010000267.1:0-1862 GCA_964651425.1 uncultured Microbacteriaceae bacterium
GGCGGAGTGAGTCCGGTCGGGCTAGCGACTGAGTTGCCGACCCTCGTGGACACCTATCTCGAACAGTTCGATACGGTGTGGTCAGCAGGAGGACACCCATCGTGGGTCTACCAGACGACCTACGCCGAGCTCGTGCGCATTACGGGTGGCACGCCCGCCGATATCGGCGAGTAGCCAGCAGGTCGGCGACCACAGTCGCGAGCACTACTGCAGCGACGAGGTCAACCGAGCGAGACCGTCGAGCACCGTGCGCAGGAACGGCTGGCGACCCCACTCTTCCAGCGTGAGCTGACGACTCATCTCGCGGTACTGCTGTTCGACGTCACGCATTTGGCGCACGAATTCTTTGCCGCGCACCATGAGTGAAACCTCAAGGTTCAATGAGAACGAACGCATGTCCATATTGCTCGAGCCGATCACGGCGACCTCGTTATCGATGCTGATGTGCTTCGAGTGCAGGATGGTCGGCGCTTTGTAGAGCCAAATCACAACCCCCGCCTTGAGCAACTGCTCATAGTACGAACGCTGCGCGTGATACACGAGCGCCTGGTCTCCCTCTTCCGAGACGAACAACTCGACGTGTACTCCGCGTCGGGTTGCGGTGGTGATGGCGTACATGAGCGCCTCATCCGGAACAAAATACGGCGAGGTGATAATGATTTTTTCCGTTGCCGCATAGAGCAACGCCAGGAACAACCGGAGGTTGTTCTCGGTGGGGAATCCGGGTCCGCTCGGCACAATCTGACAGTCGAGGTCATCACGTGTCGTGTGGTGTGTCACGCGGGCGATTTCTTCGTCAGGCAGCAACACGTCACGTTCGCTATACCAGTCGGTCACGAAGACGACGTTGAGCCCGTGAACGATTGGGCCCTGAAGACGAACCATGGCATCTCGCCAGTGAAGGCCACGCTTGAGGTTCGATTTCTTGAGGTACGAGGAGTCGATCATGTTCTGCGACCCCATCCACCCGACGGTTCCGTCGATGACGACGAGCTTGCGGTGGTTGCGAAGGTCAGGGCGCTCGTACTTTCGCTGCAGTGGAGCGAACGGGAGCATCAGTTCCCAATCCGCACCGATCGCCGTAAGCCGGTGACGCGTCTTGCGATAGCCGACAGTGCGCAGACCAGCGACGTGGTCGAAAAGCACGCGCACCTTCACGCCACGCTTGATGGCGTTCTCCATCGCGACGAACAGCGGCTCGGTCACCGTGTCGGACGAGAAGATGTAGAACTCGATGTGCACGAATCGCTTCGCCTTGTTCACGTCGGCAGCAATGCGACGGATGATCTCGTCGTAGTCGCTCAGCAACTCAGCGTCATTGCCCCCCACGATGGGAAGGGCCCCGAGCGTGCGGTTGAGCTCGACGGTTTGCTTGAGCCACTTCGGCCAGCGACCGTCCGACGGAACGAGCTCGACGTCTTTCGTTGCGTCGGTGATGAACTGGTTAATCTCTTGTTGTTTGCGACGACGCTTGCGGCCGAGTCGCGGGCTACCAATCAAAAGGAAGAGCAACGCGCCGAGATACGGGATAAAGAAAATGGCAAGCAGCCATGCCATCGCGGAACCGGGTCGACGGTTGCGTGGCACAACGACCAGGGCGACGATACGAATGATGAGGTCGACCGCAATCGCAGCAATGGTCAACCAGAACGACCAGGAATAGATGGCCTCAGGCGGGGTCATGCCGAACCCTTTGGTTTCATTCCGCGCTTCGCGCGCTCTTCTGCTTCGATTTTGGCGAACTCATCACGCTCCGTGCGGTCCGCTCGCAGAATCGATCGAATGATGAGCCAGAACAGCACAGCGAGAATCGCGGTCGGCGTGACCGACCAGAGTGCGTTCACCCACCAGTTGTCCATAGG
>CAZYYL010000268.1:0-1859 GCA_964651425.1 uncultured Microbacteriaceae bacterium
ACCAACCTGCCGAACGATTGTGTTCCCGGATCGCACACCTTGATTCTCACCGGAACCGCACCGGACGGAACTTCGGTCAGCGACTGGGTGACCTACACGGTTGATGACTCGTGCACGGTGACGGCGTTTGACCCGTACGCGAAGGCCAACGGTGCACCGAACCCCGATGCGTCGCTCCCGAACACGGGTGTCAACGTTGCAGCGATTGTTTCGCTCGCGGGCATCCTCGCAATGCTTGGAGCCGGTGTCGTTCTTATGACACGCCGTCGCAAGCAGGCCTAATCGCAAAACCCAATAAAACTGGGGTCCGACCGCGAGGTCGGGCCCCAGTTTTTTTTACCTTGCGCATTGGGCCCCGCACAGACACCTCACGTTCGTGTGCCAGATAGATTCGAGGGGTGACTTCTTCGGCGAACGACTCGACCACGCGCCGACAGCGGATGCGCAACTCGTTCGCTGACATCACACCGTTGCGGGCCTCCCCCGCATTCGCTCGTTTGTGGGTCAGCACGTTCCTCACCGGGCTCGGCATTCAGCTCACGATCGTCGCCGTCGGCCTGCAGATTTACTCAATCACGCAGAGCACGGTTGCGGTCGCGTTCGTCGGCGGTATCGCGCTGATTCCCGCGACCATCGCGGCGCCATTGGCGGGTATGGCCGCGGACGCGTTCGATCGCCGCACGATGATTTTGTGGCTGGCAATCGTGCTGTTCACGTCCACGTCGGGTTTACTCGCGCTGACAATCGTTGAGAACGGGATGCGCGCCGACGGCATTCACCTTCCCGTCTGGCCGTACTACATCTTCACAACACTGAGCGCGATGGCGGCGATTGCACTGGGAACAACCCGGAGTTCGATCATCCCCCGTCTATTGCCACCGGAGTTGGTTGCTCCGGCGAGTGCATTAAACGGGTTGTCGATTGGTGCGCAGGTCATGATTGGACCGGCGCTGGCCGGTGTGCTCGCTGCGAGCGTCGGATACGTCTGGACATTCGCAGGTGACTTGGTGCTCAGCGCGACGGCTTTTCTCGGCATTGCACTCTTGCCGAAGATTCCACCTCAACACGACGTTGTTCGCCCCGGACTCCGATCGTTTGCCGAAGCCGTGCGCTTTCTGCGCACCGTGCCGCAAGTGGGTGTCGGATTCATTGCTGACATCATTGCGATGACGTTTGGTCGCGCTTACGTACTTCTACCCGCCGTGGGAGCAACGCTCATCGGTGGCGGACCTGTGACGGTCGGTCTCATCATGTCGGCTGGGGCCGCAGGTACGTTCTTGACCGGACTTTTCAGCGGACCGGTCAAGCACGTGCGTCGCCAAGGTCTCGCGATCACGCGTGCGATTCAGGTTTACGGGCTGTCAGTAATTCTCTTCGGAGTCGCGCTCTTGCTTGTGACAGCGGGTGTGCTTCCTCGAGGCGGTACGACGTTCGCAGAAGTTAGCGTCGTGCCGCTTGTCTTGGCATGCATCGCCTATGTGATTGGTGGAGCATCCGACGAAGTATCTGCCATTTTTCGCATGTCGATGTTGCTCACCGGAGTCCCGGATTCAATCCGAGGCCGCATGCAAGGTTTCTTCTACGCCGTGGTCAACGGCGGACCACGACTGGGCGACATTTATGCGGGGCTGGTCGCTAGTCTTCTCGCTCTCTGGTGTCCGCCGTTGATCGGAGGTTTCATCATCATCATCGCGATGGGGCTGATATTCCGCCTCACCCCGAAGTTCCGCGATTACGTTTTCACGCCTTAAACTTGAGAGGTCTCGCGCCAAAATGCGTGATGTCGCCCTCGTAGCTCAGAGGATAGAGCAGGAGCCTTCTAATCTCTTGGTCGCAGGTTCGATTCCTGCCGAGGGCAC
>CAZYYL010000269.1:0-1849 GCA_964651425.1 uncultured Microbacteriaceae bacterium
GTGGGCCGACTACTACAAGGCCAACGTCGAGTTCTTCCAAGAGATCGGTTCACCCGGTGGCGCTGCCAAGGTTGGCGTGATCGCCGGCGACCACCCGGTCGTTTCCGTGTTGCCTCCGCAGGCTGACTAGCCGCGAAGAATTCCACAGACCGTAATCGTGTTCCTCAATCTGCCCGACTATCCGTGGAACGCGATGGAGCCGTACCGCGCGAAAGCGGCGGCTCACCCCGACGGAATCGTCGACCTGTCGATCGGATCGCCGGTTGACCCGACACCCGAGGTTGTGCGCGACGCGTTGATTCGGGCGACGGATGCGCACGCGTATCCGCTCACCGCCGGCACGAGTGACCTCAGCGCCGCAATTGCCTCATGGTTCGCGCGCCGGCGCGGGGCCACCGGACTCGCAGCGGCGAACGTGTTGCCCACCATCGGGTCGAAAGAGTTTGTCGCCTGGTTACCGTTCATGCTGGGGCTCAAATCGGGCGATGTGGTTGTGCACCCGCGAGCCGCGTACCCCACGTATGAGATGGGCGCCGTCATTGCGGGCGCCACGGCGCTCGCCGAGGACGACCCCGCGAAGTGGCCGAGCAACACGAAGTTAGTGTGGATCAACTCCCCGGGTAATCCTGACGGCTCGGTCTTGACGGTCGAACAGATGCGTGCCGCCGTCGCACGGGCCCGCGAGCTTGGTGCGGTAATCGTGAGTGACGAGTGTTATGCGGAACTCGGGTGGGAAGCCCCGTGGTCGAGCGAGAGCATCCCGAGCATTCTCAGCGACGAGGTGCGTGACGGGTCGTTCGACAACCTGCTCTGCGCCTACTCGTTGAGCAAGCAATCGAATATGGCCGGGTATCGCGCCGCGTTTGTGGCGGGGGATGCGGCCCTCATCGCACCCGTGACGAACATCCGTCGGCAGGCCGGCATGATGGTGCCCGAACCCGTGCAGCACGCAATGGCTGTTGCCCTCGGTGATGACGCGCACGTTGCCGTGCAGAAAGAGGTGTACCGCGCTCGCCGCGACGCACTCAAGCCCGCCGTCGAGGCCTTCGGTTTCACCGTTGATCGCAGTGAGGCCGGGTTGTACCTGTGGGCAACCGAAGGGCGTGACGCGTGGGAGTCACTCGAGCGCCTCGCGGAGCTGGGCATCTTGGGTGGCCCGGGCCATTTCTATGGGGATGCGCATCCCACGCACATTCGTCTCTCACTCACCGCTACCGATGAGCGGATACGTTCCGCTGTGAATCGCCTGACCCAATAGGCTTGAGAACATGTCTGACCCCGCACTCTCGGCCAACGGTCGCACTGTTTCGGTGACCGTCGACGGCGTCACGAGCGAACTGCCCGTGCTCGATGGAACCGTCGGCTGCGCGGCCGTAGATATGTCGAAGTTCACGGCACAAACCGGACTGCACGCGCTCGACTACGGTTTCGTCAACACGGCGTCGACACGGTCCGCCATCACTTACATCGACGGAGACCAGGGCATTCTGCGATACCGCGGATACCCGATCGAACAGGTTGCCACGAGTCTCTCGTTTCTCGAGACTGCGTGGCTTTTGATTTATGGCGAGATTCCGACCCCGAGCCAGCTCTCCGAGTTCGAAGACAACATCAAGCGTCACACGCTTCTTCACGAAGATCTGAAGAACTTCTTCTCGGGTTTCCCGCGCAACGCGCACCCGATGCCCGTGCTTTCGGCCGGTGTGTCGGCGCTCTCGACGTATTACGAAGACTCGCTCGACCCGAAGAACCCGCAGCACGTTGAGGTTGCCACGTTCCGCCTGCTCGCAAAAGTTCCGGTCATGGCGGCCTACGCGCCGTCGAAGTCCTTGCTCAATGCCGTGACCGT
>CAZYYL010000270.1:0-1845 GCA_964651425.1 uncultured Microbacteriaceae bacterium
TGAGAGCGCTAGACATGCGACCAACTTAGCCGATGGCGAACATGGCGATTTGGGTCGTAGGCGACCGATAGATTCGAAACAACGCAGCGGGGGATGACCACCGCCAGCACCACAAAAGGAGCAACACATGGCAGACATGCCAATGCCGAACAGCGTGTTCGACCGTCTTCTCAAGGACCGCATCATCTGGCTCGGTTCAGAGGTGCGCGACGACAACGCAAACGAGATTTGCGCCAAGATGCTTCTGCTCGCGGCGGAAGACCCGAAGAAGGACATCTACCTTTACATCAACTCACCCGGTGGCTCGATCACCGCGGGTATGGCCATCTACGACACCATGCAGTTCGTGCCGAACGACATCGTCACGGTCGGTATCGGTATGGCTGCGTCGATGGGGCAGTTGCTTCTCACGAGTGGCACCAAGGGCAAGCGTTATATCACGCCCAACGCGCGCGTTCTTCTCCACCAGCCGCACGGCGGTTACGGTGGCACGGCCAGTGATATCCAGACGCAAGCCGAACTCATCAACTCGATGAAGCGTCGCCTCGCCGAAATCACGGCATCGCAGACGGGCAAGACCGTCGAGCAGATCAACGCTGATGGTGACCGCGACCGCTGGTTCACCGCTCAAGAAGCACTCGAATACGGATTCGTCGACCACGTTCGTGAGTCGGCATCCGACGTCGCCGGTGGCGGCGGAACGACCCAGGCGAAGTAGGAGACACACATGGAAATGCCACGCCTCGACGGTTCGGGTCAGTCGATTTCGATGCCCCAAAGTCGCTACATCATGCCCTCGTTCACCGAGCGCACCTCTTACGGGTACAAGCAGATGGATGCGTACTCGAAGCTCTTCGAAGACCGCATCGTCTTTCTCGGTGTGCAGGTGGATGACGCATCCGCTGATGACGTAATGGCCCAGCTTCTCGTTCTCGAGAGTCAGGACCCCGACCGCGACATCGTCATGTACATCAACTCGCCCGGTGGCTCGTTCACCGCGATGACGGCGATCTACGACACCATGCAGTACATCCGTCCGCAGATTCAGACTGTGTGTCTCGGGCAGGCCGCCTCGGCTGCCGCCGTGCTGCTTGCGGCTGGTGCGCCGGGCAAGCGTCTCGCGCTGCCGAACGCGCGCGTGCTCATCCACCAGCCGTCATCCGGTGGAGACCGCGGACAGGCTTCCGACATCGAGATCATGGCTGCCGAAATCGCGCGTATGCGTGAGTGGCTCGAAGAGACACTCGCAAGTCACTCGAACCGCAGCCAAGAGCAGGTCAACAAAGACATCGACCGTGACAAAATTCTGTCGGCAGCGGATGCGCTCGAATACGGGCTCATCGACCAGGTGTTGACCAGCCGCAAGACGGCCGCTCTGCCCGCCTAGCGCCGTTCTGTGCCAGTTTTACGCGAGGGCGTGTCGTTGCAATTCTTTGCGACGGCGCGCCCTTTGTAATGTGCGCCGTCGTGTCGGAGAACGGGTTTAGGCTCGTTGCTAAGCGGTGTCGGCGCAGACGGCTACCGTGATTCGCGAAAGGTCTGGAGGGGTCATGGCACGCATTGGTGAGAGCGCCGATCTGCTCAAGTGTTCCTTCTGTGGCAAGAGCCAGAAGCAGGTCGACCAGCTCATTGCCGGACCTGGCGTCTACATCTGCGACGAGTGTGTCGAGCTGTGCAACGAGATTATCGACGAACGAACAGCCGACAACATGAAGGGCGAAGTCAAAGATTTTGACCTCCCCAAACCACGGGAGATTTTCGCGTTCCTCGAGGAATACGTCATCGGTCAAGAGCCGGCCAAGAAGGCCCTCTCGGTTTCCGTCTACAACCACTACAAGCGTGTGC
>CAZYYL010000271.1:0-1815 GCA_964651425.1 uncultured Microbacteriaceae bacterium
GTCACCTCGATAGCGCCGTCAGCGACCAACGCTTCTACTTCAGCGAGGACGTCGCCAGGGCGTCGGTCACGTTCCTTGCCACGCAGGCTCGGCACGATGCAGAAGGTGCACGTGTTGTTGCATCCAACCGAAATGGATACCCAACCGCTGTATGTCGAATCACGCTTGGTCGGCAACGTGGACGGGAACGTCTCGAGTGACTCAAGGATCTCGATGGCCGCCTCGTCGTTGTGGCGACTGCGCTCGAGAAGACCAGGGAGTGCACCCATGTTGTGCGTACCAAAAACCACGTCGACGTGCGGTGCCCTCTCGACGACCGCCGCTTGGTCTTTCTGAGCGAGGCATCCACCCACCGCTATCTGCATGCTGGTGTGCGTGCGTTTGACACTCGCAAGGTGCCCGAGGGTTCCGTAAAGCTTGTTGGATGCGTTCTCGCGCACGGCGCACGTGTTGATGATGATGACGTCGGGTTGTTCATCCGCTGCATCACGCAAGAGGTCTGGGTTGATCTCGGCTTCGTGCGCGCGTTCGAACTTCACGTAGCCAGCCGATTCCATCGCACCCGACAGTCGCTCTGAGTCGTGCACGTTCATCTGGCACCCGAACGTGCGCACCTCGTAGGTGCGAGCTCGCTCACCGTCGAACGCCGCGTCCGACGCGGGGATGAGGGTGGGTGCCGTGGAGACGACAGGAAGTTCGGAGGTCATATCCGTCTGATTTTACGCCCGCACGGGAGTGGGCATGCACGAGGACGGAATCAGACTGACGAATCCAACGCAGCCCGCACAGCGACTCGCACGATGGATCCGGAGAAACCTCGGCGACTCAGGAAGCCGACGAGCCGACGCTCTGCCGTGGCGCGGTCGTATCGTTCGAGTTGACGCGCGCGTGCGACCGCAATGTCGATGGCCTTGTCCGTCTCGGAATCTTCGTCCATATCAGCAACGACGCGTACGCAAATTTCAGCGTTGATGAGACGGCGACGCATTTCAGCCGCGATCGCCCCCTTTCCTTTGCCTTTTCGCTCCGACCACGCGGTGGCCAGCGCTTCAGCGAGGCGTTCGTCGTTGACGTACCCGAGGTGCTCATATCTGTCGACCCAGCGTTGCGCATCCAATTCGGGCAAGCCGTTCTGAATGAGCAGCGCGCGCACCTCGCCCGAAGACAAGTCACCACCGCCGAGCTTGCGAATGATTAGCGTGTCGAGACGCTGGAGCTCGTCGTTCATCTCGATGACGAACGCGTCTGCCGGGACATCTGCTGGCGCAACCGCTGTCACAACGTCATCGCTCACGACGACAGGTTCACACCCATGCACATCGACCACGGGTTGCCCAGAGTCACCCCCTTGAAGAGGAAGCGACTCCGGGTCAACCCACGGAAGGTATGTGACGTTTGACATGTCGGCAGCGAACTCGCGCAGTGCGAGCTAGGCCGTCTTCTCGATGTCCATGGCCGCAGCGAGTGCGGCATCAACCTCGTCGACAGCGGGCGTTTCGGCAGCAATGGCTGCCTTGCGCGAGGTCGGCGCGGTCACAGTGGGAGAATCCACGACAGCCTCAACACCGGCGACCTCGAGAGGGCCGTTCGGGTCTTTGACGACACCGAGCTTGACGAGAATCTTTTGTTCGATTTCGTTGGCCATGTCGGGGTTCGCGAGCAGGAAGTTGCGCGAGTTTTCTTTGCCCTGACCCAGCTGATCGCTTTCGTAGGTGTACCACGCGCCAGATTTCTTGACGATGCCGTGGTCGACACCGAAGTCGATAAGGCTACCCTCACGCGAAATTCCGGTTCCGTACAGGATGTCGAACTCTG
>CAZYYL010000272.1:0-1813 GCA_964651425.1 uncultured Microbacteriaceae bacterium
TCGTCACCTCGACCCCGATGACGTGTACGGCCTCGTGATTCGTGACGGCCTCAGTCGCGTCGACGAAGTCGCCTAGATTCGAGACGCCGTCGTGACCTCACCTCGCACAACAGACGAACGCGTGATCAACGGTCGCGTAATTCGACGTTTCGTGGATGCGCCCGCTCTCTGCGCCGGAATCGCCTCGGATATTGAAGGTGTGGTCTCTTCGGCCGTGCGTGACCGCGGAGAGTGCCATCTGGTGCTTACCGGGGGCACGGTCGGCATCGCGCTACTTCGCCACGTCGGTCTTGAATCGTCCCTCGTTGACTGGTCCGACGTGCACATCTGGTGGGGTGACGAGCGTTTTGTTGAGACGGGTTCACCCGACCGAAACGAGGGTCAGGCCACGGATGCGTTGCTCTCGCGACTTGATATCCCGGCCGTGAACATCCACCGCATGCCCTCAGCGACGCCGGGTGTGACGGTCGACGACGCGGCGGCACGCTATTCCGATGAGTTGGCCGAATACTTTGGTGCTGACTACCCGCAGTTTGACCTGACGTTGCTCGGAGTCGGTCCTGATGCCCACGTGGCCAGTCTGTTTCCCGGTCTCGACGGGATCGATGACATTGCGCACACCGTCATCGCTGTACACGACTCACCGAAACCGCCACCCCTGAGAGTGTCGCTGACGCTTCCGTCGATCAATGCGTCGCGACGGGTGTGGGTTGTTGCGTCGGGCGCTGACAAAGCAGAGGCAATTCGCCTGGGTCTGAACTCGCCGCTGGATGACGCCACGAAGCGTATCGCGCCGGTTAGCGCAGTGCGCGGAGGGGAAGAAACGGCCTTCTACCTCGACGACGCAGCGGCCGTATTTATCGCGAACTAGGCCTTGACGGTACCGCGACGAACGCGGAGCTGATGTAGTGCATCCTCGAGAATCTGCGCGGCCTCTTCAGGCGTGCGACGCTCTTTCACGTAAGCAAGGTGAGTCTTGTACGGCTCGAGCTTGGCCACCATCGGGGGGTTGTTCTTGTCGCGACCCGCAGGGAGACCCGACTGCGGGCAGTCGATCGTCTCGGGGATTTCTTCCTCAGGAAGGTTCGCTGCAAAGTAGCGAACCGTTTCATTGCCGAGAGCATCCCAGTAGCTGATCGCCATGCGGTCAGCGTGAACGCCGTGGTCCTGCTCCCCCATCGGACCCGCACCAACTTGCGAGCCACGAATGGCGCTACCGCTCGATGACATTAGGCGCCTACCGAGAACTTGGTCAGGAGTCCGAGAACAATGATCGACGTGATCCAGATAAGACCAAGGATGACCGTGATGCGGTTCAAGTTGCGCTCTGCGACACCCGACGAACCGAGGGTGGACGACATGCCGCCACCGAACATGTCGGAAACGCCGCCGCCGCGACCTTTGTGCAGAAGGATGAGCAGGGTCAGCAAGAGGCTAGTGATGCCAAGAATGACCTGAAGTACGACCTGAAGAATCTCCACGGGAGTCCTTTCGAAAGAATAAACCTGTTCAATACTAAACGGTTGTGGCGACCACGGCGGTCGCTGTCGCTGTCCGTGTGGCTGTGACGACGATCGTCATGGGATTCGGGCTAGATGACGTGCTTGTAAAAACGCACGATGGAAGCAAACTCATCAACATCGAGGCTTGCACCTCCGACGAGAGCCCCGTCAACATTTGCCTGACGCATGAAGGACGCGATGTTGCCACTCTTCACGGATCCGCCGTACAGGATGCGCGTGCGAGCAGCGAAGTCCGCATCGAATACTTCGGCGAGCGTTGCACGAAGTGCTGCGCATACCTGCTCCGCCTG
>CAZYYL010000273.1:0-1812 GCA_964651425.1 uncultured Microbacteriaceae bacterium
AGTCACGATGCCGTTTTCGACGCCGGGGAGCAGCGCATCCTGTTGGGCCTTATTGAAACGATGAATCTCATCGAGAAAGAGGAGCGTCGAGGTGCCGAACATCTCGCGCTGTGACCGCGCTTTGTCCATGACTTCGCGAACGTCTTTGACGCCTGCCGTCACTGCGGAAAGTTCAACAAAAGCGCGATTGCGCTGTTGCGCAATGAGATGAGCGATGCTCGTCTTGCCCGTGCCCGGCGGGCCCCACAAGATGACGGAAACGGAGGACTGTGAGTCAGCGCTCGCCAGTTGAACGAGTGGCGAACCGGGCTTGAGCAGGTGACGTTGCCCGGCGATGTCTTCGAGAGCACGCGGACGCATACGCACGGCGAGTGGCGCCGTGCCGCCGCCGAGTCCGGGATTGTACGTCGCCACGATGTCAGGTTACCTGTCGGACGCTGAAGTCCGACTCTGCAGACGAACGACCGGCACGAGTGACGCTGCAAAATCGGTTAGATTCGTACTTTGTGAGTCGCGTTCGTGGCTTACGTGAATTTTGACGAAAGTGAATGTTCAGCTCGTGGCTAACCAGAAGAAGACGTCGAAGACTGACCGTGTGGCCCGCGATCGCGTGCGCGCGTACGAAGCTCGTCAAGAGGTGCACACGCGCATCATCTCGCGTCGCAAGCGCGACAACATCATCGCTGCGATCGCCGTTGTGGGTGTCACGCTCTTGGTCGTCGGAGCGCAGTTCACCCACGTTGCACTGTTCCCTGCGACGGTTCCCACCTCGACCGCGACCCCAGGCGCTGAATCACAGCCAGTACCGGACGCTTCTCTGTCTGAGAACCGGACGTGGTCAGGCACGATGATCCTCAACGACATCACGTTAGATGTTGAACTCGACGGCGCGGCCGCACCACAGGCCGTGGCGAGCGAACTCACCCTCGCGACATCCGGTTTCTACTCGGGTGTCTCGTGCCACCGCCTCACCACCGCAGGAATCTTCGTGCTGCAGTGCGGCGACCCCAAGGGCGACGGAACGGGCGGTCCGGGGTATTCCTACGGGCCTGTTGAAAACGCACCTGCCGACAACTTTTACCCCGCGGGAACGATTGCCATGGCACGACAGGGTGGCAACGGCAACAGTCAAGGTAGTCAGTTCTTCATCGTGTATGCCGACTCAACGATTCCCAGTGACGCTGCTGGCGGATACACCGTCATCGGTCGCGTGACCGGCGGTCTCGACAAACTCAAATCAGCGGTTATCGACGCCGGTGTCGAGGGTGGCGCCAGCGACGGAAAACCTGTCATCCCGGTCATCATGGGTGGAATCAGCCTGCACTAGGAACCACAGGTCGGAAGTAGGCTTAGTCGCCTGCACAGTTGCATAAAGAGAAGAGATTCATCATGTCGGAAAAGCCTTGGGGTCGCGTTGACGCCGAAGGGAACGTCTACTGCCGCACGGCCGATGGCGAGCGTCTTGTGGGTGCCTATCCCGACGTAACCGGTGACGAAGCCCTCGCCTTCTTCGAGCGCAAGTTCTCAGATCTTTCGCTCGCCATCTCCCTTCTCGAGCAGCGACTCAAGCGTGGCGCTCCCGCGTCGGACCTGCAGGCAAACGCCGACACACTGCGTGCCGGCGTCGAGGCTGGTTACGGCGTTGGTGATTTTGCCGCGTTACTCGTTCGTCTCGACGTTATTGCCGCACAGCTTGGTGAACTTAGGGATGTTCAGACCGAGCAGTCCGCAGAGTTGACCGAAGCAGCAATTACCGAGCGCACCGCGATTGTCGAAGAAATTGAAGCGCTCGCGTCGTCGACGACCGAATCG
>CAZYYL010000274.1:0-1801 GCA_964651425.1 uncultured Microbacteriaceae bacterium
TAGCTAGTGGCGACATTCAGCTGTGGAAGACCGATGGCACAAACGCGGGTACTGTCGCCGCCGTGACTGACCCACTAAACCCCGGTGACTATTCCGAAGGCATCCCGGTCATCCTCGATGGCAAGTTCTTCCAGGACTTCCAAGACTCAGATTCGGGTAACGAGCCGTACATGAGTGACGGAACGAATGCGGGTACGACGCTTCTCGTGGACACGGCGCCCGGAACCGCTAGTGGAATGTGTTGGTATAACTGCCAGCAGGCAGTCGTCTTCGACGGACACATTTTCTTCATCGCGTGGAACGGCACTGAAAACCAAGTATGGGAAACTGACGGTACTCCGGCCGGTACGAATCAGGTGACAACCTTCGGTGGGGTCGCAGCGGTTGGACAGTACAACGACAGCGAACTGACTGTTCTCGGCGACACGTTGTACTTCGGAGTTAACGACACATCCGTTCTCTCCGCGGCTACGGGCAACGAGGCGCTCTACAAGATCACAACGCCGTCGCTTCCCAACACAGGTATTGACGCACTCGGCATGACCTTCGTTGGCCTGGCCGCAGTTGGCTTCATCTCGACCGGTGTTGTCATGGTTGCGAAGCGTCGTCGCGCTAACGCGTAAAAATCGCTTCACCAGCTAAACCTCACCGTGGGCTCACTCGACAAGGGTGGGCCCACAGTGTTTTCTGCGGAATCACAAGTGAAGGGCCGACGGGATGCGCGACACGCGCAACTCGCACACATCATTCACCCCCGAAAAATTGTCTAGACTTCTGATTCGTGCGCCTCGTCCGAGGCGCGTATTTATGTCACCACCTTGAAAGAGGATCATGAAGAACACGACAAAGGTCATCGCGACCGGAATCGCCGCATTCGCACTCCTCGGTTCGATGACCGCTTGCTCGACGAGCGCATCGACTGAGACCGCAACGCCCACTGCTACCGCTGCTGCTCCGGCCGCATGGAGCTACTCGGGTGCTAACGGCCCCGACGCCTGGGGAACACTTGACCCGGCTTACGCCACCTGTGTTGACGGTACGGCGCAGTCGCCCATCGACATCACCGAGACCACTCCCGCCGACCTGACGAATATCACATTCAACTACGTCGCGGGTGAAGCAGGCATCTTCAACAACGGTCACACTGTTGAGGCAGAGCCGATGATGGAAGGCGAAGACGCCATCACGCTTGACGGCACCGACTACTCGTTCAAGCAGTTCCACTTCCACGCTCCGAGCGAGCACGCCGTCAACGGCACGCACTACCCCCTCGAGGTGCACTTCGTGCACAAGACCGAAGACGGCAAGATCGCTGTTGTCGGAGTCTTCGTGCAGGAAGGCGAGACCAACGCTGCATGGGCTCCGTTCATCGAGGACATCGCGAAGGCAACGAGCGACCCCGAGGCGAACACCACCGAGATCGACTGGGCTGCACTGCTCCCCGTCGACCAGACCACTGTTCGCTACGATGGTTCGCTCACGACCCCCGGTTGCGCCGAAGGCGTCAAGTGGAACGTTATGACGACCCCCATCACGATGAGCGCCGATCAGATCGCCGCCTTCGTTGCTGCCTACTCTGACAACGCTCGCCCTGTTCAACCCCTGAACGGTCGTGTCGTCACGCTCGACAGCACCCCGTAACGCCTAGAGTCGCGCGCGTCGCCTCTCAGCTGTGGGCTCACTCGACAAGGGTGGGCCCACAGTCATTTGTAGGATGAGCACCATGCCCGAGACGTCAGCCATCATGCCCGAATCGCCGACCGCGATTATCCGTCGCCCCGAACGTCACGAAGTGTTCCAA
>CAZYYL010000275.1:0-1801 GCA_964651425.1 uncultured Microbacteriaceae bacterium
CGACTGGGACTACTCCGCGCTCGGCATGGGGCTCGCCGAGAACCACGACATCGCCCGGACCGAGCCCGAGGAAAGTGGGGAGAAGGCCGACGAACTCCTTCGACCCAATGGTGGGGATGGTCGAGGAGGTTTCAAGGTTCGGGACGTTGCGGACGCGCGCGTACCAGGCAACGATCGCCTTGCGCAACGGCGTTGCCCCCTGAGTCGTCGGGTACCCGTGCGCGTCTGTCGCACGGTCGATTGCGTTGCGAACGACGGACGGAGTCGGGTCGACGGGTGACCCGACCGACAGGTCCACGATTCCGTCGGGGTGCGCGGTCGCCCGCTCACGCGCCGGTGCGAGCGCGTTCCACGGGAAATCGGGTAGCTGGAGCATCAGGCCTGGGGCGGAAGCGCGACGATGATCTCGTGGTCACCCGGGATCGGGCCCACCTTGGCCGCGCCGCCGGGGCTGCCGACCTCGCGGAAGAACTCCACGTTCGCGCGGTAGTAGTCGCTCCACTTCTCGGGGAGGTCATCCTCGTAGTAAATCGCTTCGACGGGGCACACGGGCTCGCAGGCGCCGCAGTCGACACACTCGTCGGGGTGAATGTAGAGCATGCGGTCGCCTTCGTAGATGCAGTCCACGGGGCACTCGTCGATGCACGCGCGATCCTTCACATCGACACACGGCAGAGCAATTACATACGTCACGGGGTTCCTCCTACTGGAGTCATTCTAACTTTGTCGACGCTCGGGGAACTTCGGCCACACAGCGACGAGTCCCGCAATGAGTGACGAGCCGAGAACCCACACGTTGCCCGCGTCGGTCGCGGCGATGAGAACGCTTCCCCCGGGCGAACGCTGGGCGAGAACGAAGACGGTGACGATGATTCCGATCATGCCCGCGACCGTCGTGATGCGGTTGTCGTCGAGCAGTCGAAGCGCGACGCAATACGAACCGACGACGAGGAGAGCGATCCCCACCACCCAGGGAAAACCGACACCGTGCACGACGGTCGCCACGAAGGCGACAATCATGCCGCCGACGAACGCCTCGACGACGTGAAGTATGCGACTAGCCATCGAGTCGATACATCCAGCCGTGCACGTCGGGACGACGACCGTATTGGATGTCGGTGAGCTCTTCGCGGAGGGACATCGTCAGTTCGCCCGCGACGGCATCGGACGACCCGATGGTGAAGTTCTCGGCTTTGATCATTCCGATGGGCGTGACCACCGCCGCGGTGCCGCACGCGAACGCTTCGACGATGTCACCGTTGTCGAATCCCGTTCGCCACTCGTCGATCGTGATGGGTCGACGCTCCACGGTGTGGCCACGGTCCTCCGCGAGTCGAAGAATCGAGTCGCGCGTGATGCCGGGGAGGATCGAGTCGGACAGCGGGGTGACGAGCGTTCCGTCCTTGTAGACGAGCACGACGTTCATGCCACCGAGTTCCTCGATGTACGTGTTCGTCGTCGAGTCGAGGAACAGCACCTGCTGGCACCCGTTGGCGTAGGCCTCGTTTTGGGCGACGAGTGAGGCGGCGTAGTTGCCACCCGTCTTCGCCGCACCCGTTCCGCCACGACCTGCCCGAGAATAGTGTTCGGAAAGCCAGATGCTGACCGGCGCGACACCGCCCTTGAAGTACGAGCCCGCCGGACCGGCGATGAGAAAGCCGATCGCCGTCAGCTGAAGCGTGGTTTTCCATTTCGCCACCTGCGTGACCGGAACGCTCACCCGCAATTCGGCCAGGAATTCGCGCAAGCCCGAGACCAGGATCTCGCGCGACAGGATGATGACGGCGGGCGCCACCTTGAG
>CAZYYL010000276.1:0-1797 GCA_964651425.1 uncultured Microbacteriaceae bacterium
GCAGCCGAAAGACCAGTTTGACTTCTTCCCGCTGACGGTGGATGTGGAAGAGCGCTCGTACGCCGCGGGCAAGATCCCCGGCTCGTTCTTCCGCCGCGAAGGTCGCCCGTCGACCGAGGCAATCCTTGTCTGCCGTCTCATCGACCGCCCGTTGCGCCCGTCGTTCGTCGACGGACTCCGCAACGAGGTGCAGATCGTCATCACAGTGCTCTCGATTGCACCGGGTGAGTTCTACGACGCTCTCGCAATCAACGCGGCCAGCGCATCCACTCAGATTTCTGGTCTGCCATTCAGCGGCCCGATTGCCGGTGTGCGTCTCGCGCTCATCGACGGTCAGTGGGTTGCGTTCCCCACGGTTGACCAGATCAAGCTCGCGGTGTTCGACCTCGTCGTCGCCGGTCGTGTCGTCAAGACCGAAAAGGGTGAAGACGTCGCCATCATGATGGTGGAAGCCGAAGCAACCGAA
Source organism: uncultured Microbacteriaceae bacterium (assembly GCA_964651425.1). Classification (GTDB taxonomy): domain Bacteria; phylum Actinomycetota; class Actinomycetes; order Actinomycetales; family Microbacteriaceae; genus RFQD01. Next base: position 467 of record CAZYYL010000276.1, read on the forward strand.
GGCAGCTGGGACCTCATCCAGGCTGGCGCGGTCAAGCCGAACGAGAAGATCGTGACGGAGGGTCTCGAAGCGTCAAAGCCGTTCATCACCGCTCTTGTCAAGGCTCAGGAAGACCTCGCCCGTCAGGCTGCGAAGGAGATCGAGGACTACCCGGTCTTCCTTCCCTACACCGATGAGGTGTTCGCTGCCGTTGATGCGATTGCTCACGACGAGCTCGTGCGCATCTACCAGATTGCCGACAAGATCGAACGCCAGAATGCGGACGACGCACTTAAGGCCACGGTCAAGGAAGCCATCGCAGCCAAGGTTGCCTCGGGCGAATTGCCCGACGAGGCCATCGCTCAGGTCAGCGCCGCATTCAAGTCGGCCACCAAGAAGGTCGTTCGCGGTCGCGTGTTGACCGAGGGTGTCCGTATTGACGGTCGCGACAAAACGACGATTCGTCCGCTCGATGCAGAGATTCACGTGATCCCTCGCGTGCACGGCTCGGCGATCTTCCAGCGCGGTGAGACGCAGATTCTCGGTGTGACCACCCTGAACATGCTCAAGATGGAACAGCAGATTGACTCGCTGTCGCCGGTGAAGAGCAAGCGTTACATGCACCACTACAACTTCCCGCCGTACTCGACTGGTGAAACCGGTCGAGTGGGAACGCCCAAGCGTCGCGAAATCGGCCACGGCTTCCTGGCAGAGCGCGCACTTGTGCCCGTTCTTCCGGCTCGTGATGAATTCCCCTACGCCATCCGTCAGGTGTCGGAAGCACTCGGCTCGAACGGTTCGACCTCGATGGGTTCGGTCTGCGCATCGACCCTGTCGCTGCTCGCTGCCGGTGTTCCGCTCAAGGCTCCCGTTGCCGGTATCGCCATGGGCCTCGTCAGTGACGTGGTCAACGGTGAGACGCGCTACGCGGCTCTGACTGACATCCTCGGCGCCGAAGACGCACTCGGCGACATGGACTTCAAGGTCGCCGGCACGAGTGAGTTCATCACGGCTATCCAGCTCGACACCAAGCTCGACGGCATCCCGGCATCGGTTCTTGCCGGCGCGCTCGACCAGGCGAAGGAGGCTCGCACGCAGATTCTGCAGGTGATCAACAACGCCATCAGCGAACCCGACGAGATGGCTGCCACGGCTCCGCGCGTGATCAGCGTGCAGATCCCGGTCGACAAGATCGGTGAGCTGATCGGACCCAAGGGCAAGACGATCAACGCGATTCAGGATGAGACCGGCGCGGACATCTCCATCGAAGAAGACGGAACCGTCTACATCGGTGCAGTTGATGGTCCGTCGGCAGAAGCTGCTCGCGCCCAGGTCAACGCCATCGCGAACCC
>CAZYYL010000277.1:0-1785 GCA_964651425.1 uncultured Microbacteriaceae bacterium
TCGTCAAGGGTTGACCGCAACAGCGCGGCCATCGCGTTCGCGTGACGTGCGGCCGACATCCCCAGGTCGTTGGTCAACAGCGCGAGGTACTGCGCCGACACGAACCGCAGCTTGCTGCCGAGTTGCCCGATCGCCTTTCGCAGGAAGAGCATCCCGGGAGCGGCGTCGGGGTTGATGACGACGACCGCCTCGGCACCCATCGCCCCGATCTTCGTCGCGCCGAAACTGACGATGTCGACACCACAGTCGACCGTCATCTCGCGGAACGTCACGCCGAGCGCCGCCGCCGCGTTCCACAGCCGAGCGCCGTCCATGTGGACAATCATCCCCTTACCGTGGGCGAAATCGGCAAGCGCACGAATTTCGTCGAGCGAATAGACCGCTCCGAGTTCCGTCGTCTGTGTGACGGACAATACCAAGGGCTGAGCGCGATGTTCGAACCCGTACCCGTGCGCCTCGGTCGCGACGAGCTCGGGCGTCAGTTTCGCATTCGGTGCAGCGACGGGATACAACTTGAGTCCCGTGATGCGTTCGGGGGCACCACCTTCGTCCGTGTGAATGTGGGCGTCGGCGCTACAGATGACAGCCCCCCATCGAGGCATCGCGGCGGTCAACGCGAGCACGTTCGCGCCTGTTCCGTTGAACACGGGGAAAATCTCGGCACGGTCACCGAAGTGTTCGGTGATGACCGCGCCCAATTGTGCGGTGTACGGATCGTCGCCGTACGCGCTGACGTGACCGTCGTTAGCGAGGGACAGCGCGTCGAGGATCTGCGGGTGGACTCCCGCGTAATTGTCGCTCGCAAAGGTGATGCGGTTCGGGTCGTGGAGTGGGGTCACGGGTCCATTCTGCCGTGAACCGGTCACCAGAACATCGGGCGGTCGTCGTCCTCGTCCTCGCCACCGATTTCGACGACGACGGGAACGTGGTCGCTCGGTTGGTCGCCTTTGCGCTGGTCACGGTCGATGAACGCGTCGGTCACGGCTCCTGCGAACGCCGGGGACCCCAGAATGAAGTCGATGCGAAGCCCCTCGTCGCGCGGGAACGCGAGGTTCTTGTAATCCCAGTACGTGTACCCCTCGGGCTGACGGGGGCGAACCACGTCGGTGAGTCCGATTCGCTCGAACTCGGCGAACGACGCGCGTTCCTCAGGCGAGACGTGGGTCGAGTGGCCGGGCACCATGCGCGGGTCACCGCAGTCGCCGTCGAGCGGTGCGATGTTGAAGTCGCCCGAAATCGCGAGTCGGTCGAACCGGCTCATCTCGTCGACCATCGCGGCGCGCAGCGCCTCGAGCCACCGAAGTTTGTAGGTGAAGTGCGGGTCGTCGAGCGCACGACCGTTCGGCACGTAGAGGCTCCAGAATCGAACTCCGTCCACCGTCGCGCCGAGCGCGCGGGCTTCGAGGGGCGGGTCGTCACCGTCGTGATCCTTCGCGAAGCCCGGCATACCGGGGAACCCCACCGTGACGTCGGCGAGTCCGACGCGCGAGACGATCGCCACGCCGTTCCACTGGCTGAGCCCGTGGTGGGCGACCTCGTATCCAGCGGCCTCGAACGGCGCGAGCGGGAACTGATCGTCACGGCATTTCGTTTCCTGCAGGGCGAGCACATCGATGTCGCTCGACTCGAGCCACGAGACGACCCGCTCGTAGCGGGTCCGAATCGAGTTGATGTTCCACGTCGCGATGCGCACGAGAGCGAGTTTAGGCGTTCGATAAGGTGGAGGAATGACCGACGACCGCGCCCGCCTCGCGTCGCTCATCCACGACAACGCCGTGTTCTTCG
>CAZYYL010000278.1:0-1774 GCA_964651425.1 uncultured Microbacteriaceae bacterium
CTGCCTCGGCGGCCATCGTCACGGTGACGTCGGTGCCGGCGATGTAATACGCGACCTGGCTGACAGCCTCGGGGATGACCGGGTTCACCTTGCCCGGCATGATCGACGAACCGGCAGCACGTGCCGGGAGGTTGATTTCACCGAAACCGGCTTGCGGACCCGACGACAACAGACGCAGGTCGTTGCAGATCTTGCTGAGTTTGATGGCCGAACGCTTGAGTGCCGCACTGAAGGACATGAAACCGCCGGCGTCGCTCGTGGCTTCGATTAGGTCGGGCGCACCCTCAATGTCGAGGCCCGTCGTGTCACGAAGGTGACGGATGACCGCAGGCGCATACGCCGGGTCGGCCGTGATGCCCGTTCCGATGGCCGTCGCACCCATGTTCACCTCGGCGAGAATCCACAGCGTCTCACGCAGACGGTCAACGTCTTCGCCCAGAGTCGTTGCGAACCCGCGGAATTCCTGCCCCAGCGTCATCGGCACGGCGTCTTGTAGCTGCGTGCGGCCGACCTTGAGGATTTCCTTGAACTCGACGCCCTTCTTGGCGAACGAGTCGCGAAGCAGGGCGAGCTCTTCGACCATTCCGGTGAGTGCGTGCGCGATGGCAATCTTGACGGCCGACGGGTAGACGTCGTTCGTCGACTGTGAGCGGTTGACGTCATCGATGGGGTGCAGGTGGTTGTAGTCACCTAAAGCGAAGCCCATCTTTTCGAGACCGATGTTGGCGATGACTTCGTTGGCGTTCATGTTGGTCGATGTTCCCGCACCGCCCTGAATGATGCCGACGACGAACTGGTCGTGCCACTTGCCCTCGATGATCTCCTGGCACACCTCGTCGATGACCTTCGCCTTTGCGGGGTCGAGGTCGCCGATTTCGACGTTGGCGCGGGCCGCAGCCTGCTTCACTTGAGCGAGAGCAACAATGAGTTCAGGAAACGTGCTGATCGGGCGACGCGCGATCGGGTAGTTTTCGAGTGCGCGCAAGGTGTGCACACCCCAATACGCGTCGACCGGAACATCCACGTCGCCCAACGAGTCGTGCTCGCGTCGAGTCGGACCATCGAAGGTCATCGACTGCGCATTGCCGGCGTAATTGCCGAGCATGTCAAGGGTGCCCGTGGGCGGATTGACGGGGTCGTGTGCGGACATGGTTTCTCCTAACTGAGCTTGCGTAAAGCTCCGGTGACGATTGATCTTTTGGATCGGGAATACGGGGGGAAGATGACGCGAAGAGTTTCAGGGCGCAGTGGCTTCGACAGCACGGCCTTCTGGTGACTAAAGATGTCGAACGAGCGCTTGCCGTGGTACGAACCCGAACCGCTCAGTCCGACGCCGCCGAACGGCAGGTCGTGCACACTCATGTGCGCGAGCGGAATGTTGAACCCGAGTGCGCCCGAACTCGTGCGAGTCGTGAACGCGCGTCGCACGGCTGCACTTTCGCTGAACACGTAGAGGGCCAACGGCTTAGGTCGGGCGTTGATGAACTCGATGGCAGCGTTGTAGTCGGCGACGTCGATCATTGGCAGAATCGGGCCGAAGATTTCCTCTTGCATGATGAACGAGGTCGGGTCGGCGGCGACGACGGTCGGCGGAATGAATTTGGTTTTCGCATCCGCACCGGTGATGGGTGCAAGTTTCGACGATGACACCAGCTCGGTGAGTCGCGCGAAGTGTCGTTCGTTCACGATGCGTCCGTAGCTTGCGGATGCGCGCACGTCTTCGCCGAACATCTCAACGATTGCGGCAGCGATTGCCGTCTCGAGCGCGGGACGC
>CAZYYL010000279.1:0-1770 GCA_964651425.1 uncultured Microbacteriaceae bacterium
AGCAGCGAGCCCAGGAACACCTTGCCGAAGGCCACGTGCGCGTAGAGCCAGAGCAGGCGGCTTAACGGCCGGTAGATCTCGTCGATCTCGGCGAGATTGAGTCGGTCGCCCAATCCGCGAACGCTCTCCAGGTCATCCGCTGACAACGGCTGGGCCGTCACGGGTGCGAGCGCAGCCCAGTCGGCGCGGGGAATCTCAATGAACGGCGTGGATTCGATCACGCTCAACGGTGCGGTCGGGTCGGGCAGGTTGTCTGCAACAGGGGCGTTGTCGAGCACCGCTCTATTCTGCCGTGCCATGGATGGCGGCGCCGCACAAGTAAACTTGGGGCTATGTGTGGAATCGTCGGATACGTGGGATCCCAAGACACCTTGGGTGTGCTCCTCGGGGGCTTGAAGCGCCAGGAGTACCGCGGGTATGACTCGGCGGGGGTCGCAGTTCTTACCGAGACTGGCGAGGTCGCGACGGCCAAGAAGTCGGGCAAGTTGCAGGCGCTGGTCGATAATCTGACGGCACACCCAATAGCCGCTGGTCACACCGGCATCGGTCACACTCGTTGGGCGACCCACGGAGCACCGACAGATGTGAACGCCCACCCGCACCTCGCCGACGGCGGAAAGCTCGCTCTGATTCACAACGGCATCGTCGAGAACTTCTCTGAGATCAAGACTGAGATGCTGTCCAAAGGTTATGACTTTGTGAGTGAGACCGATACCGAAGTCGCGGCTGTTCTGCTCGCTGACAATTTCAAGTCCACGGGTGACCTGCGCACGGCCTTCGCCGCAACGGTCAACCGTCTTGAAGGCGCGTTCACGCTTCTTGCGGTGCACGCCGACGAACCGAACCTCATCGTGGCCGCGCGCCACAACTCGCCGCTCGTCATCGGCTTTGGTGAAGGCGAAAACTTCCTCGGTTCCGACGTCGCGGCGTTCGTCGAGCACACGCGCCGCGCGGCAGCCGTAGGTCAAGACCAAATCGTCGCCATCACGCCAGAATCGGTTACCGTAACGACCTTCGCGGGTGAATCGGTTCAGCCCGAAGAATTCGATGTGGCGTGGGATGCGTCCGCCAGCGACAAGGGCGGCTGGTCAAGTTTCATGGCGAAAGAAATCGCCGAAAACCCGGATGCGGTCGCCAACACGATTCGCGGACGAATCACTGACGGGCACGTCGTGGTTCCTGAGCTCGATGGACTCGGTGCGGAAGTACTCACCGGCGTGACGCGAATCATATTGATCGCGTGTGGCACGGCCTCGTACGCCGGGCTCGTTGGGTCATATGCAATTGAGAAGTGGGCGGGCATCCCGGTGGATGTTCAGCTCAGCCACGAGTTCCGTTACCGCGACCCGGTCATCACGCCGACGACCCTCGTGATTTCGATCAGTCAGTCGGGCGAGACGATGGACACGCTCATGGCCGTTCGGTACGCGATGGAGCACGGCGCCAAAACGGTGTCGATCTGCAACACGCAAGGTGCGACCATCCCGCGCGAATCGGATGCGGTTGTCTACACACACGCCGGCCCCGAGGTCGCAGTTGCGTCGACGAAGGCGTTCATTGCTCAGGTCACCGCGTTGTACTTGATCGGCCTGCACATCGCTCGCGTGAAGGGCACGACGCCTGACACCGAACTTCGCGCGCTCGCCGGAGAACTCACCGACTTGCCTGCGAAACTCGCCGAGGTACTTCTGGTCGGCAGTGAAATTCGCACGCTCGCCAAGTGGATGAGCGACTCGCAGTCGGTGCTGTTCCTCGGTCGCAACGTGGGCT
>CAZYYL010000280.1:0-1740 GCA_964651425.1 uncultured Microbacteriaceae bacterium
AACGAGAGATGACCGTGGCGACACAGTCGGTTCGGTCGTGAAGCGGAGACCTGCTTCCGCAATCCTGGCGCTTGGGGTCGCTGTGTAGACGAAATCCGATCCCGCGGAGTTCGTTGCCGTGACCAGAGCTCTTACGTATGAACCGATGGTGCGGTCTGAGCCGAGGATGAGTTCGTTACGCGTCTCTCCCGCAATGAGAGTGCAGTCGGACCCCGGAGTGGTTTCAGCTGCGCCATGGAATGTCGAACATTCGTACCAGGCGAACGTGAATGTGGGCGTAGGGGATGCGCCGGGCCACGTTCCCGTGCCGGGGACGGCTGGCGGAGTTGCCGATGTCGAAATGAGGAACGACTCGCCGATATTTGCAAGTGTGTTTGGAGTCGATTCCACGAGGGTGGCCGTCGGCGCAACGAATCCGGCGGCGGTGCGGTCGGGCGCTTTGGCTGTGCGCTCTGCATCTGTCACGGGTACCAGATAGTTGACCGATGCGGGTGCCGAGAGTGCGGTCGCGGGGTTGCGAGCGACGATTCGGGCGGTGACGAAGGCATCCGCATCCGCGTTGGCAATCGTGTACGTGTCGGCTGTCTGACCTCCGATAGAGGAGCATCCGCCGGGGAGAACGGATGAGTCGGTGAACGTCGATGTGCAGCGATACCACTCGATGGCGGTCGTGATGTCGGCGGTGCCCGCCCATTCCCCGCGGTTCACGGTCAGTACCTGACCGATTGCGCGGCTACCAGAAACGGTCGGCGCGACCGACACCGTGGGGAGTTGCTGAACGACCAACGTCGACTTCGAGTAACGCGAGCGCGTAGCGGCGACGTTGGCGGCCGTCTCTTCGTTGACGAGGAAATATCCGAGGTCGGCTGCGGTGACGAGGTATGTCGCGGCGGACGCATCTGTCGAATCCGACGGTGTGCAACCTTCGGGAACCGTGTCGGTGACAGTCGTCACGTCACTCGAGCAGCGGAACCAGCGGTGCGTGATGTCGGTGGTGCCCGTCCAGGTGCCTGCGGTGTATCCAATCGACTTGCCGACAACCGGTGCAACACGAGGTTGGGCTCCGGCGGTCATCCGGTCAGTCGATGTGATGACGACGTCGGTGGAGCGCACAGGCGGCGAGGTCACTACCTGCGTGGATGCCGTAAACCGTTTGTACGTGACGGTGCCGGATGGCCCGCTTTTCTTGCGATCGAGAAACACGATGTAGTTACCCTTGTCGGCGGCGACAACCGGATACGTGTTCGAAGTCGCACCCGCAATCGGGGAGCATCCGGTGGGCTGAGTCGATGTCGGGCCGACGACCGAGCTCGTACAGCGGTACCACAATGGCTCGACGGTCGCGGGGTTTGCCGGCTCAGGGAAACCGATCCACGTGCCTGCGACACGCGTCAACGTTCCGCCGACCTCGGGAGCGCCGGCGATGCCGGGTTCTGCGGTGACCGTCGGTGCCATGGTCACCTGTCCGGTCGAGATGCTCGTCTCATAGTCGTCGCCGAAGTCGTTGTGCGCTGTCTCGAAGTACGTGATGAACTTGCCCGCGTCTTCCGCGCGAAGCGAATAGTTGAGATCCGTCTGTCCCTCGATCGCGACACACCCGGCAGGTGCGGCGCCGGCCGTTGCCGATGAGGGCGGTGCGATCGCCGAAGCCGCGCTCGACCATGCGGTCGGTGAGCTCGACGGCGCAGTTGAGGTAGTCGGGGTAGTCGAAGCCGTCGAGGAGCAGGTCGGGCCACTCGT
>CAZYYL010000281.1:0-1737 GCA_964651425.1 uncultured Microbacteriaceae bacterium
TCGGCCACAGACACGCCCACGCGGCTCGGAGTTTCGGGAGTTCCCGTGATGCTGACGAGCCCCGACTCGCACTGCACGAGCAAGTCGTAGGCCTTCTTCTGCTCGTACTCGCCACCGCGGCCGTAGCCCGAGATCGACACGTAGATGAGTTGCGGGTTGAGGGCGGTCGCTTCGGCGGGGCCGAGTCCGAGTCGCTCAATCGCACCGGGGGCGAGATTCTGCATGAACACGTCCGCCTTCGCGACGAGCGCACGCAACGCGGCGATGCCGGTCTCAGATTTGAGGTCGAGCACCACGCTCTCTTTGTTGCGGTTGATCCAGACGAAATAGCTCGCCTCGCCGTGCACCTTGTCGTCGTACGCGCGGGCGAAGTCGCCGGCATCCCGTTCGATCTTGATCACGCGGGCGCCGAGGTCGCTCAGTTGTCGCGACGCAAACGGTGCCGCGACAGCCTGCTCGAGCGAGATGACGGTGATGCCGTCGAGTGGGCGGGTCAATCTAAGTAATCCTTCACTCGTTCGAGGATTCGTTTCGCGCGATCCACGATGGGCTTATCGATCATTTGTCCGTCGAGCTTTATGGCACTGCCTTCCAGGTCAACGACCTTACGTGCCCACTCCACCTGCTCGGCGGTGAGCGCAAATCCGCGCTGCACAAACTCGATCTGACTGGGATGAATGCACATCTTGCCCGAGAAACCGAAGTCGCGTGCGCGCGTCGATTCGGCCACAATCACGTCGGCATTGCCGATGGATACGCACGGTGAGTCCATCGGTGCGGTGAGCCCGGCGGCTCGCGACGAAATGACCATCTGCGCGCGTGCGTGGTCGAACACGGCCGGCTCGGTCGCATCGAGGTCGCGTGCGAAGTCGACCGCGCCAAACGCGAGTCGTGCCACTCCCGGAACCCCAGCGATCTCGTTCACGTTGACCAATCCAAGTGCCGTTTCGATCAACGGGATGACCGGCAGACTGCCCGCCATGCTGATGACTTCCGCAATCTCGTGGGCGCGCTCGGCTTTGGGGAGCATGAGACCCAACAGCGCGTGTTGCGGGTGGCTTGCCACCTTGCGCAGGGCCTCGACTTCCGGGCCGAGGTAAGCCGGGTCGGCGTTCACCCGCACAATCGCTCGCAATGTGCCACCCGGAATCTCGGGGTGCGGGGTGGTGAGCGCGTCGGTGACGGCGCGCAGCGCATCCGCTTTCGCATCTGGGGCGACGGCATCCTCAAGGTCGAGAATGACGAGATCGGCGCCGGAAAGGGAAGCTTTTGCGAAGCGGTCGGGGCGATTACCGGGCACGAAGAGGAACGTCGTTGCGTTCGCAATCAGTTCGTGCGCGTCGGTGTTCGCCATGGTGTGAATGCTCGACGTTACTTGCCCGCGACCGGCGGCAGGCTCGACTCATCGGGACGCGACCCGGCCACGCTGGGCAGGTGACCCTTCTTGTAGATCATGAACGAACGCTTGAACGAGACGACAATCGTGCCGTCCTGGTTGAAGCCCTCGGTTGCGACCGTGACGACACCCATCGTCGGGCGCGATGCGGATTCGCGCAGGTCGAGCACCTTTGAACGCGAGTAGATGGTGTCGCCTTCGTAGACGGGCGCGGGCATGCGCACCTCGTCCCAGCCGAGGTTGGCGAACACGTTCATCGAGAGGTCCATGGTCGACTGACCAGTGACAAGAGCGAGTGTGAATGTCGAATTGACGAGCGGTTTGCCGTAGCTGGTGCCCGC
>CAZYYL010000282.1:0-1735 GCA_964651425.1 uncultured Microbacteriaceae bacterium
GACTTCGCGATATTTGATGGATGCGCCGCTGTCGTCATTCGTGAACTCGACAACCTCGAAGCCCTGCCGCATCTCGACGTTGGGCAGCGACGACAGGATTCCGCGAAGGCGTTCCTCAAGTTCGGGCTGGCTGAACCAGTAGCGATTGCGCCAACCGTCGTTTGCCGTCGACTTCCAGTCGACTTCGAGGAGCACGTCGTCGTTCTTGTTGATCCACAGGTAGTGGTCGTCATGGTAGTCGATGGTCGGGTCGTTGTTGGCGTTGATGCCGATGGATGCCAAGATGCGGGCAATCTCGTGATCGAACGTCACTGCGCGGGGGAGCGGGTACGGTGTGGGCCAACGATCCAGTGCGATGACGTTGTAGCCCTTCTGACCGAGCAGCAGGGATGCGAGAAGTCCGGCTGGGCCGAGACCGACAACGACGACGTCAGTTTCTTCGACAGAAGCTTGCGACATTGAAAACTCCAAAATATGAATGTATGTTCATTATTGAACACATAACCACTTTAGAGACATTCGTCAGAATGTCAATTAGATGGACCAACCCGCTAGGTAGGCTGGACGAGATGACCGCGACAGTGACGAATAAAAACGAAAAGCCCACCTCGGTGGGTCGTCGCGAGCGCAAGGCCGAAGAAACGCGACGCAGGATTCTTGAAGCCGCACAGAAGCAGATGTCCGTTGGCGGACCTGAGTCGGTCACAATCCAGTTGGTTACCGAAGGTGCTGATATTGGCCAGGGCACGTTCTATAACTACTTCAAGTCACGCGACGAGCTCGTCGATGCCGTCATTCGTGATGTCGTGGAAAACCTCGGGCGACGACTCGACGCCCTGACGCGCGACATCGAAGATGCGGCAGAAATTTATTCATTCTCTTTGCGTCACCTCATGCACACGGCAGTGTCAGACCCCGTGTGGGGATGGTTCATGGTGCGACTCGGCATTGCTCAAGAGGGACTTCTGGAGGCTTTGGGTCCGCGGGCGAGTCGTGACATCAAGATTGGCGTCGACTCCGGTCGGTTCATTCTCGACGAGGTGAGTCTCGCGTCGTCGATGACATTTGGATCCCTCCTCGCGGTCATGCATGACTACCTCGACGGAAATCGAAAAGAAGACCCCAGCTCTGCATACGCAGCGATGCTCTTACGAATGGTCGGGATACCGCCGGCAGAGGCAGAAGAGATTGCGCATCGACCGTTGCCTCCCTTGCCCGAGCTCAGCGCCGACGAGCTCGCTTAGATTTCTACATGGCTCGCAATACGGTCATGACACCGGATGGCCACCTCGCGCTCGCCGGTTGGGTTACCGACCTCGAGCCGGGTGAGATTTTTGTGTTCGGGTCTAATGCCGGTGGCGCGCACGGCGGTGGCGCTGCTCGAATCGCGCACGACCGGTTCGGAGCAGTCTGGGGCGAGGGGCACGGACTGCACGGGCAGTCCTACGCGATCGACACAATGACCGACGAGGCGACGATGGCATCCGAAATCGCGAGTTTTCTTGTGTTCGCGGATTCGCATCCCGAGCTCACTTTCTTGGTCACCGAAATCGGATGTGGCATAGGTCCGTATGAGCCCAGTGATGTCGCGCCGTACTTTGCGTCGGTGGTGACGGATGCGCGCGCCAACGTTGCGCTGCCCGAGTCGTTCCTCGCGGTACTGACCGGCAAGTGACCCCGCTCTACACTTGAACCGCCGGCCTCTGTAGCTCAATGGAAGAGCAGTTCCGTCCTA
>CAZYYL010000283.1:0-1734 GCA_964651425.1 uncultured Microbacteriaceae bacterium
AGCGTCAAAGGCGAGGTCATCGCCTCGACGTTCGACCGTCCGGCTGAAGACCACACCGTCGTTGCTGAGCTCGCCATCGAGCGCGCGAAGCGTCTCGTTGAGCTCGGACAAGACGTCGTCGTTCTGCTCGACTCGATCACGCGCCTTGGCCGTGCCTACAACCTGGCTGCTCCGGCATCGGGCCGCATTCTTTCCGGCGGTGTCGACGCAGCTGCGCTATACCCGCCGAAGAAGTTCTTCGGTGCTGCGCGCAACATCGAAAACGGTGGCTCGCTCACCATCATCGCGACCGCTCTCGTCGAGACCGGTTCCAAGATGGATGAGGTCATCTTCGAAGAGTTCAAGGGCACGGGCAACATGGAGCTTCGCCTCTCGCGTAGCCTCGCCGACAAGCGCATCTTCCCGGCGGTCGATGTCAACGCGTCGGGTACGCGCCGCGAAGAAATGCTCATGGGACCCGACGAGGTCAAGGTTTCGTGGAAGCTTCGTCGCGCCCTCGCCGGTCTCGACACGCAGTCTGCTCTCGACGCCGTGCTCGGTAAGTTGAAGGAAACGTCGACCAACGTCGAGTTCCTCATGCAGATGAGCAAGGCGCAGAACATTGGCGGCGTGACAACTAAGGAGGACTAAGTGCTTGATTCGGTAGCAGCGCTACTCGCCGAGCACGAGCAACTCCAGACGGACCTCGCCGACCCGGCGGTTCACGCCGACGCGGCGCGCGCCAAGAAACTCAACCGTCGTTATGCCGAACTGAGTCAGATCAAGGCGGCGTTCGAGGGCTTGAACGAGTTGCAGGACGACCTCGCTGCGGCAAAAGAATTGGCCAAAGAGGATGAGTCGTTCGCAGCTGAGGTGCCCGCGCTCGAGGCCGCCATGCCGGCAGCGCAGGAACGACTCCGTCGACTGCTCATCCCGCGCGACCCCGACGACGGCCGTGATGTCATCATGGAAATCAAGGCGGGTGAAGGTGGCGCCGAAAGTGCCCTCTTCGCAGCCGACCTGTTGCGCATGTACCTGCACTACGCCGAGTCGAAGGGTTGGAAGACGGAAATCCTCGACCGCACCGAGTCCGACCTCGGTGGCTACAAGGATGTTCAACTCGCCATCAAGGGCAACTCACCCGACCCTTCGCAGGGTGTGTGGGCGCACCTCAAGTACGAGGGTGGCGTGCACCGCGTGCAGCGCGTCCCCGCGACCGAGTCGCAGGGACGCATCCACACGTCGGCCGCCGGTGTGTTGGTGTTCCCCGAAGTGGACGAGCCCGAAGAAGTCGAGATCAACCAGAACGACCTGAAGATTGACGTGTTCCGTTCGAGCGGCCCCGGCGGTCAGTCGGTCAACACGACCGACTCCGCGGTGCGCATCACGCACCTTCCGACCGGCATCGTCGTCTCGATGCAGAACGAGAAGTCGCAGATCCAGAACCGCGAGGCGGGCATGCGCGTTCTTCGCGCGCGCATCTTGGCTCGTCAGCAAGAGGAACAAGCGGCCGAGGCAAGTGCTGCCCGCAAGTCGCAAATCCGCACGGTTGACCGTTCGGAGCGCATCCGCACCTACAACTTCCCCGAGAACCGCATTGCCGATCACCGCACGGGATACAAGGCCTACAACCTTGACCAGGTGATGGATGGTGCACTCGGGCCCGTCGTTGAGTCGTGCATTGCGACCGACGAAGAGGCGCGTCTCGGCGCGCTCGCTGACGAGAAGTAACGGCGGATCGGCGCCGCTCCATCG
>CAZYYL010000284.1:0-1728 GCA_964651425.1 uncultured Microbacteriaceae bacterium
CGTGACGTCGGCCACGATGCCGAAGTTGAGGTTGACGCCCACCGATTCCAAAATCGCCGCGCGGCGCGAGAATGCCGTGTTGGTGGCGGCGACATCAGCCGAACGAAGCGTCGACGCCGACTCAATGTCGTCATACGGAAGGCGCGAGACGTCACCACCCTCTTCGTCCATCGCAATGATGGGCGGCAAGTCGATGTCCGCCCTGGCTCCGGCTGTGAGTGCGGCGAGCTCCGCGGGTGAATCCGGAACGTTGTCGCTCATCAGGATCACTCCGCCAAGTCCTTGTCCCCCGTCGGCGAGCGGAGCAACGGCGGATCGCAACGCATCCACGTCGAGACCGGGAATGTGGAACATGAGCAGGCTACGAACCTTGTCTTGCGGGCTCATCTCGGCCAGATGAAGTTGCGCCCACTCAAGCACAGGATCGCGTGGTGTCACGGGTTCACTGGTCTGCGTATCCGCGACCGCAGACTCGTCGGTGATCGGTGAGCTGAACCGGGGCACGTTGAGCGTTGCGGTTGCACTGAGGACAACAACGACCGCAACGACACCGACTGCGGCACGAAGCGAGTTACGCGCCATGCCCATCACCCTACGCGAGGCGTTATGAGTAGTCAGTGGCGAGAATCTCGCGTACCCGGGGAATCACCTGTTCGCCATATAGACGAATAGATGACATCAAGTGTTCGTGCGGCAGATTCCCGAGGCTATATTTCAAATCGAAGCGGCTGAGACCAAGCCCCGCAACCGTGCGCGCAATTTTCTTGGCCACGGTCTCCGGCGAACCGATGAAAACCGCGCCCTCAGGTCCACTCTCCATCTCGAATTGTCCGCGCTGAAGTGGAGGCCACCCTCGCTCGGCACCAATTCGCGAATGCATGCGCTGATAGTGAGGGAACACGATTTCGCGAGCTTCGTCGTCGGTCTCGGCCACGAATCCTGGCGAGTGCTCGCCGACGGGAAGCGACTCCTTGCCCAACTTGCCGAGAGCCTCGTGATACAGGTCGACATACGGCTTGAATCGCAACGGGTCGCCGCCGATGATTGCGAGCATCAATGGGAGTCCGTAGTGAGCCGCACGAACCACCGATTGCGGGCTTCCTCCCACGCCGATCCAGGTCTTGAGGGTGCCGTGCTCAATCGGAGGAAAGATCCGCACGTCTTTCATCGGCGGGCGGATGCTGCCCTCCCACGTGACGGGTTCTTCCTTGAGAATCTCGGCGAGCAGGTCAAGTTTCTCTTCGAAGAGCTTTTCGTAGTCGGCGAGGTTGAACCCGAACAACGGGAACGACTCGGTAAACGAACCTCGACCCAAGATGATTTCGGCGCGACCGTTCGAGACCGCGTCGAGGGTCGAGAACTTCTGATAGACGCGGACCGGGTCGTCGGAGCTGAGCACGGTGACAGCCGAACCGAGACGGATGCGATTCGTGCGCGAGGCGATTGCCGCGAGCACGACTTCGGGTGACGACACCGCAAAGTCGGTGCGGTGGTGCTCACCAATGCCGATGAAGTCGATGCCGAGTTCGTCGGCGAGGACAGCCTCCTCAACGACGTTTCGCAGAACCTGGGCGTGCGTGAGGGTCGTGCCCTGCGCATCCACCGTGGTGTCGCCGAAAGTGTCAAGGCCAAACTCAACGTGCGCGAAACGATTCTCAGACATGCCTCTCCTAACCGGACTCCGCTAGGAAGTATTCCCTAGGGATGGGATACTTGAGCGCGACGTCA
>CAZYYL010000285.1:0-1727 GCA_964651425.1 uncultured Microbacteriaceae bacterium
GACGTCGCCGGGGTTGGAAATCGGTGCAAACGGGAGTCCGGGGTGCACATAAGTGTTGTAGGGGTTGCTCTCATCCGCGCGTTCGGCCGACGTCGTCTCGACACGATCGGTGTGTCCCGTGCCGTAGGCCACAGTGGCGTCTGATTCCATGTTCCACCCCTGGTCGAGGCGATTCTGAAACACCCGAGCAACTTTGTAGAAGTCGTCCTTGAGTCCCGACTCTTTTTGGACGAGGGATGCGAAAACGATGACACGGTAACGGTCGGCCTTTGCCACGCCCGCCGTGTCGAGAGATTCAAAGCATCGGTCGACCATGGCCTGAATGATCTCCGGCGCGCTGAGACCCGGACTGAAGTCGTAGGTTGCGGGAAAGAGGAATCCTTCCAGGGATGTGGCCTCGGGTGGCAGACCATAAGCCGTGTAGTCGGCCGCAGCGGCCTGGACTTCATTGAGTGGGAGTTCCGCCTCGGTTGAAATTGTCTCGAGGATGTTCGACATGACTTCGCCTTCGGGCACGACCACGGTCACGGTCACGACGTTGTCGGAATTCTGAAGTGCGTCGAGTGCTTCCTGCGAGGACATGCCGAGCTTGAGCTTGTACGTGCCGGGAACAAAGACGATCTGTGGGTCCGCTTCGAGCAGGAGTTTGTAAAACGGGTCAAACGACTTGATCACGCCTGCATCAACGAGGTTGTTCGCGATGACATCCCCGATGTCACCGTCCTTGATCGTGAACAGCACTTCACCCGTGCCCGGACCTTGGAAGTCATCGGCTGGTGCGAAAACGCCGCTGAGTGGTCCTGACGTAAAAGCCCAAAAACCAGCGCCGCCGAGGCCCGCGACGACGACAACTGATACCAATGTGATGACGAGAGCCTTGGTGCCGCGCTTGCGTGGGGGTCGCGCGTAACCAGCGGTGTCGGATGGCGAGCCGCCGGGAGGCTGGTAACCCGGAGACGGATAGTAGCCACCGCTTGCTGAAGGCTGTCCGGCACCAAAAGTGTCTTCAAACCCCGACATCAGCACTCCCTTTACGAAAACTCTGAGACATCCACACCAGGGGCGATGTCACGCGAACGCTCCGTGTCGAGCGCATGTTGAAGGAGCATAACAGCGGCGACCTGATCGACCACTGAACGCGAGCGGCTCGCCTGCTTTCCGCTTTGACGCAGTGCCGAGTGCGCCGACACTGTTGTCAGTCGCTCATCCATGAGACGTACTGGCGTCGACAACGCGGTCGCAAGCTCACGGGCGACGCTCAACGCGTCTTCAGTCGACGCAGTGTGACCTCCGGACATCGCAAGGGGCAAACCGACGTAGATCTCGAAGACATTGCGATCCAAGACGAGCGACACAAGGGAGCGCAACGTCGAATCGTCGCGCGGCAGCGTCTCAACGGGCGTCGCGAGCAGACCATCCATGTCAGAAATTGCGACGCCGACACGAACCGTGCCGACATCGATGCCGAGCCGGATACCTCTGCGCATTTTTTAGGCGCCGATTGCGCCCGAGACAGCGGAAAGTGCGGTGTCGAGCTGCGATGGATCGCTACCGCCCGCCTGAGCCATGTCGTCGCGACCTCCACCGCCACCGCCCAGCGTTTCGGCAGCGAGCTTGGCAAGGGGGCCGGCCGTGATTCCAACAGCTCGAGCGCTTTCCGTCGTCGCGACGATGACACTTGGCTTTCCGTCGACGACAGCTCCGAGGGCGATCACGAATGGCTGCCC
>CAZYYL010000286.1:0-1722 GCA_964651425.1 uncultured Microbacteriaceae bacterium
TCAGGATGCGCGTGACAACCGGCAAGAACCCGAGGTCAGCCATGTGGTCGGCCTCGTCGAGCACGGTGATCTCAATCGCGTCGAGGTGTAGGAACCCCTGCTTCATGAGGTCTTCGAGGCGACCCGGAGTGGCGACGACGATGTCGACGCCTTCCTTGAGTGCGGTCACCTGGCGGTTTTGCGAGACACCACCGAAGATGACGGTCGTCTTGAGTTGGTATGCAGCAGCGAGTGGCTTGAGCGTGGCGTCAATCTGCGTGGCAAGTTCGCGCGTGGGAGCGAGAATCAATCCGACGGGATGCCCCCCGCGGCGACGACCGCCGGACAGGGTCGTTCCGAGCCGGGCTGCCATTGGGATGCTGAACGCGAGCGTCTTGCCCGAGCCAGTCTTTCCTCGACCGAGCACATCGCGACCAGCGAGCGTGTCGGGCAGGGTGTCGACCTGGATGGGGAACGGAGTTTCGATTCCGGACTTTTCGAGCACGGCAACGAGAGGTGCGGGCACGCCGAGCGCGCCAAATGGGTTGAGAGACAAAAGGGTGTTTCCTTTGATGTTTGAAATCCCCGAGTAACCCACACGTGGGCACGGTGAAGGGGAGTGATGGCGAAGGCGCCGAGTTCGGCGCATCCGTTCGCCGCAAGAAAAATGTCAACCAGTCGAGGACCGGTGAGGGAAGAAACTTCCGACGTGGGCTCTGTTAGCTGATCGGCGCAATCGTTGAGCCGGCGAGCAAAGCACGTCTCATAAGTCTAACTGACGTGGTGTTCGACGGTTTTCATCCGCACGGGCGGGTACTCTTGAGAGGATGTCTGCCGATACCGAACGCACCGCGCGCCTGAAGCGCCTGCACGACACCCCTCTCGAACGAGTCGGTGCGTCGTCACGTTTCTTCGTTGGCTCATGGGAGTCCTACGTCGAGATCTGGAAGCATCGCGAACTTCTATGGCTTTTGGTCAAGCGTGAGGTTCGCGCGAAATACAAGGGCAGCGCGCTCGGCGTGCTCTGGAGCTTTGCTCGCCCGCTGTCACAGCTCCTCGTCTACTTCTTCATCGTCGGTCAGGTCCTCGGAGTTGCGCGAGCCATCCCTGACTTCGCGATTTACGTGTTTGTCGGACTCACTGTGTGGGGTCTCTTCGCAGAAATTGTGAACTCGTCCTCATCGGCGATCATTGGCAACTCGGGAATCATCAAGAAGGTCTACCTTCCTCGTGAGATCTTCCCTCTCAGCGCCATCGCAAGTTCGTTCTTCACGTTCCTCACGCAATTCGTCGTCTTGCTCGTCGCCATCGCGATCAGCGGGCATCCACCGCTCTGGCAGTACATTCCCAGCGCGGTTCTCGCACTTGTGATGATGCTCGTGTTTTCGACGGCCTTGGCTTTCTTCTTCTCTGCCGTGAACGTCTACGTGCGTGACGTGCAGTACATCGTCGACGTCATCATTAGCCTGCTCTTCTGGGCGACGCCGGTCGTCTATTCGCTCGACTTCTTCAGCTCGAAGGTGCCGGCCTGGCTCGTCGATATCTACCTCGCGAACCCGGTCACGTTGGCGGTTATTTCATTCCAGCGTGCGTTCTGGTCTGCCGGCGCGGATGCGGTGCACTCGTGGCCTGCAATGCTCGACCTTCGCGTGATCATCGCCTTGCTTATCTCCCTCGTCCTGCTCTTCCTGTCGCAGCGCGTCTTCGCGCGACTTCAGAAGAGCTTCGCTCAGGAGCTCTGAT
>CAZYYL010000287.1:0-1721 GCA_964651425.1 uncultured Microbacteriaceae bacterium
GGCGGTTCCCGCCGTGCCGCCTGGAAGAGGCGCAACACCACCTCCCTCCACCGCCCGGAACCACTCGAGGTTCCCGACGCCCACGTGGCATCTGTTGGCAAGCTCGCCATCTCCTACTCACCCGAGTACCTCGTCTGGCTACTCGGCGCCGGTGATGGCAGCCACCCCACCAACCCGGTGCGTGCCGAACTCGCGACCGAGCTCCTCGTCAATGAACTCCCGCTTGCGACGACGGTCATCGATCCGAGCACGCTCAACCGTGCCGTCGTGCGCGAAGCACTCGAGAGCGTTCATGACCGTGACTTCGTGTCTACCGTGACCGACGATGGAATCAGCGCTGAGTGGGCAGGTCGGCGCCCCGAGATGGGTCAGACCGCGGCGACGATGTTCGCCGGAACGATGGTGGCAACGGATGCGATTCTCACCGGCTCGTCCAAAGTCGCGTTCAACCCGCAGGGTGCGAAGCACCACGCGGCCTTCGATGGCTCAAGCGGCTTCTGTGTCTTCAACGACATGGCCTGGGCCGCTCTCGAGCTGCGCGAAGCCGGGTTGCGTCCGCTGTATCTCGACTGGGACATCCATGCCGGTGATGGCACGCAGGCGATGCTCTATGACACGGACATCCCCACGTTGAGCATCCACAGCGGTGCGACGTTCCCCTACGACGGAATGACGCGCGACGTCACGCTCGCGGGTACTCGTCACACACGTCACCACCTCGATAACCACGCTTTCAACTGGTGCATCGAGGCGACGGACGGTGACGAGGCATTCGCCTGGGCGATTGGTGAGGCGATGGCCGTCATCGATGACTATCGACCCGACGTGATCTTGCTCGCAGCCGGAGCTGACGGCATGGGCGGAGACAACAACCTCGGAATGACGAACGAGTACACGCACACTGGGTTCGCGTTCGCGGCGCAAGCCGTGGCCGATGCGGCGAACCGCTGGTCGCATGGCCGCGTGCTCATCGGCGGCGCGGGCGGGTATCAGCCATTCGAGCAGACGCCCCGCGTGTGGGCGAACCTCGTCGAGACGATCTACTTGGGGGTTCACTGATGGGTAACGCACCCGCACCGCGTTCGCGCGACGAGGCGATTGCCGAATATCGCCTCGACCACAATCTCTCCGGCGATCATCCGTTTTGGACGGATGAACGAATTCTCGCCGCACTCGAATTAGGAATGGAGTAACCACCATGGATTACAAGGCCCCCACGTATGCTGCTTCGCTGGAAGCAAATGAAGAACTCTGGTCCGAAGTTTTGCCCGGATTGTGGCAAGGCGGTACTCACTGGAGCGACGAAATCGGTTTCGGTCGCCGCGAGACACCCGCAATCACCGCCGACGATTTCGACCTCGTCGTGACGATGTACGCCGATGCGAACCCGGTCGACTGGTTCGTCGAAGAGATTCGTCTCGGCGTGATGGACGCGTCGATTGACGTGGTCGACCTACCGCGCATCCTTCGTGCCGCAAAGCACGCCCATCAGTCGTGGAAGAACGGCGACCGCGTGTTGATCCGCTGCCAGGCCGGCTGGAACCGGTCCGGACTCGTTACGGCACTCGTGCTGATTCTCGACGGGATGCCCGCGGCCGAGGCAATCGATCTGATCCGCGAGCGTCGCAGCCCTCAGGCACTGTGCAACCGCTCGTTCGCGAACTGGTTGGTGGAGCACGGCGCCAATGCTGTGCTCGACCTGACACCCGCGAACTAGGCTT
>CAZYYL010000288.1:0-1716 GCA_964651425.1 uncultured Microbacteriaceae bacterium
CGGTCACTCCGCGACCGATGTACGTGCCCTTACCTACGTGTGCTGTGGTGGTCATCAGTGCCTCCTGGTTGGAATTGGGGGGATCATGGGGTGGTGCGGTGGTCGTGCCGTGGTGCGGTGCAAGATCCGTTTTATTTTGAATGCGCTTTCTTATCTTGCTTTTGCGCAAAGTAGACGGTAGCGCGTATTGGCGTAAACTTCAAGCGGATATGAGAAAAGATTACGGGTGACCACCGACACTCACCCCGTGGCGGACCCGCATCCCCTGTGTTTACAAGGAAAATGGCACACTTGAAAGTGCCGACGAGAGGAACAGACATGAGCGGATTGGACGACTATGCGCGTCCGAGTGTCGCCGTCGATCCCGTGATTCTCACCGTTTACCGCGGCACACTCAGTGTGGTTCTGGATCACTCAGACCCCTCACTCCCCCGCCTGCCAGGTACGTTCGTGCACGAAGGCGAGACTCTCGAGCAAGCTGTGGCGCGAGGTCTTGGCGCGAAGCTCGGCATCGTCGTGCCCCACATCGAGCAACTCAAAGTGTTTGACGCGCCAGGGCGCGATCCTCGCGGCTGGGTGATCTCCGTCGCGCACTACTCACTCGTGGCCGAGTCATCCTTGGATGCCTTGCGTCCGAAAGACGTTGTCCCCGTGGACGAGCTGCGCGAACTTGCCTTCGATCACGAGCAGATGGTCGCGGACGCCGTGAAGCGCATCCGTGCCGACTATCTCAACGAACCCGATCCGTGGCGCGTGTTGAGGCACTTCACGCTGAGCGAGCTTCGTGCTTTCCACGAGTCGATCGATCCGACGACGCACTTGCGAGACACGTTCCGTCGCGTGATGGAACCTCAGTTGATTGAGTTGACGGATGTTCCACCGCTGTCTACGGGCGGTCGGCCGTCGCGTGTCTGGCGCACGCCCGACGAGGTCGAGAAGAACAAACTACGTTTCGGCACCTCGAGTTCGGACCGCGCGCCCAAGCGCGTTGCCCGTTCGGAGAGCCTTTCCCGGTCGGTGCGGCCCGACGCTGCGAGAACATTCTTCGCTGCGATGAAAATGCCGAGTGACGCAATCGAGCCTGTGTCGTACTCACGACCCAGTCGGAAGCCTGCGCCTCGATTCACTGTCGAGTTCGCGTGGAGCGATGGCGAGCGCAAGGCGCACGAGAACCTACGCGAGCGTGAAGCGATCCGCCTGTTCGACGACTTCGTATACGAAGCGAAAACGGCACTCACCGCGGACCTTTCGGTTCGTGCGCTGAGTGCCGTGATGCGGGATGAGCGCGGCGAGGTCGTTCGCTCGCTTGACCTCGCCTAACGCTCACCCAAGGCCCACTCTCGTTACGAGGCGGCGCTGTCAGATTGAGGGTCTTCGTCAGCTGCCTGCGCCTGTGCCTCGGCGGCCTTGCGACGGAGTTCGTCGTTCTCTGCTGCGAGAGCGAGATAGCGTTCTTCCATCATGAACGCGCGCTTCTGCTTGCGGCGCAAGTCACTCGTGTAACGGCTCGACGCCTTGATGAGCGCATCCACGCCACCCATCGAGGGGTCGAACGACAGCGAGCTGCCGCGGTCAAAGCCAAGGCCGGCACCGGTCATGACGGCATCCTGGTTTGCCCCGAGGAACACGAAGTCCCACTTGTAGACGTCTTTCTGCTGGAGGACGAGATCGCGCACCTTGGGCAGGTACCACTCGCGGCTCGCGTTCTCCATGCCG
>CAZYYL010000289.1:0-1715 GCA_964651425.1 uncultured Microbacteriaceae bacterium
TTCCGGCGGGGTATAAAGCCGGCGTTTAGGAACGGTGGAAGGTGACGGGGAGTCGGCGGTCACGCCCGAAGGACATCCCGCTGATCTTTGGCCCGATTGCGCCCTGGCGCCGCTTCCACTCGGCCCGATCAACGAGGGCAATCACGCGATCAACCATGTCAGCGGGGAATCCCAGAGCGACACACTCATCGCGACCGAGGCGCTGTGTCACGTAGGCCTCGAGCACCGCATCCAGTTGGTCATAGGGCGGGAGCGAATCTTGGTCGACCTGGTCTGGACGCAACTCGGCCGAAGGTGGTTTGGTGATGGAGTTCTCGGGGATGGGTGGAGTTTTGCCCGCGCGTTCGGCGAGGGTATTGCGCCAACGGGCAAGGTCCCACACCAGCGTCTTCGGCACATCGCGAATTGGGGCGTAGCCGCCGACCGAGTCGCCATAGATCGTCGAGTAGCCGACGGCGATTTCCGTCTTGTTTCCCGTTGTCAAAACGAGGTGGCCGAACATGTTCGAGAGTCCCATCAAGATGACCGCACGCATGCGGGCCTGAACATTCTCGGCGGCCAGTCCCGTGAGGTGAAGCTGGCGCTCGACGGGTTCAACGAGTGGAGCGATGGATTCGGTTTGCATGGCGATGCCAAGACGGTCTGCCACTTCACGGGCATCCGACTTTGAATGATCACTTGACCATTGGCTCGGCATGGACACACCGAATACGCGGTCGGCCCCGATGGCGTCGACGGCGATTGCTGCGCATACGGCAGAATCGATTCCACCAGAAAGCCCAAGGATGACCGACGGAAAGCCGTTCTTCTCGACATAGTCGCGCACGCCAAGAACAAGGGCGTTCCAGACACGCTCAATCTCGTCGGACGGAACTTGTTGGGTAGATGGCGCAGTTGGGGGCGATACGGCATCCCGATTGTCTGTCTCGGGAACATTGACGATGGTGACGGGCGTCGTGGTCGTTACTGTTCGCCCAGCGTGGTCGGCAACATCAAGGTCCGCAACGATGAAATCCGGTTCGAAACTTTTTGCGCGCGCAAGAACACGACCGCCGGGTGCAACGATGAAGCTGTCGCCGTCAAAAACCAATTCATCCTGTGCGCCGACGAGGTTCAGGTACACGAATGGTGCGTCGACAGTGTTCGCGCGTCGTGTGAGCAATGGGACGCGCACGTCATCTTTGTCTTTTTCGAATGGTGAGCCGTTGAGCACGACGACGAGACCGGGCTTGATTGCAACCAGTTCGTCACATGCCCCGCCATCGCGCCACACGTCTTCGCAGATCAATACAGCGACGTCCACATGGCGCACCCGAATAATGACGTGTCCTTGTCCTGGGATAAAGTTGCGCGATTCGTCGAAGACGCCGTATGTCGGCAAATGGTGCTTGTCATAGATCGCGGCAACTTTGCCGTCGAGCAGTACCGCTGCGGAATTGTGAGCAATGGTCGTGGGATTCGACACGCCGATATTTCCGGCTGACCCGGTGGACGTTTCGTCGACGTCGATTGGACCGTTCGGGAAGCCAACGATGACGGGGAGCGCGCCGAAACCCGCTTCAGCGATGCGCGAGGCAAGGGCATCCACTGCCGATCGTGACTGCCGGAGGAATTCGGGACGGACGGCGAGGTCTTCAATCGGGTAGCCGGTAATCGCCATTTCGCCTACAGCAACGAGGTCAGCACCGGCTTCGTGTCCCGCCTTCACCGCGTCG
>CAZYYL010000290.1:0-1713 GCA_964651425.1 uncultured Microbacteriaceae bacterium
GCCGAAGACCTTCAAATCAAGATGGCGCAGGGCGCCAAGCCGGGTGAAGGTGGTCAGTTGCCGCCGAACAAGGTATACCCCCAGATCGCGCGCACTCGTCACGCGACGCCCGGGGTCGGCTTGATTTCGCCCCCGCCTCACCACGACATTTACTCAATTGAAGACCTCAAGCAACTCATCTTTGACCTCAAACGCTCGAATCCGTCCGCTCGAGTTCATGTCAAGCTTGTGAGCCAAAACGGTATCGGCGCCGTTGCTGCCGGTGTCACGAAGGCTCTCGCCGACGTCATCCTGATCAGTGGCCACGATGGTGGAACCGGGGCGAGCCCGCTCAATTCACTCAAGCACGCGGGTACTCCGTGGGAGCTTGGCGTTGCCGAGGCTCAACAGACTCTGATGCTCAACGGCATGCGTGATCGCGTGGTCGTTCAGGTAGACGGGCAGCTCAAGACCGGGCGCGACGTCATCATCGCAGCTCTTCTCGGCGGTGAAGAATTTGGCTTCGCGACCGCGCCACTCGTCGTTTCCGGATGCATCATGATGCGCGTCTGCCACCTCGACACCTGCCCCGTCGGTGTTGCGACGCAGAATCCGGAACTCCGTGCGCGCTTCAACGGCAAACCCGAGTTCGTCGTCAACTTCTTCGAGTTCATCGCGGAAGAGGTTCGCGAGTACCTCGCCGCCCTTGGCTTCCGCACTCTGGACGAAGCGATCGGTCGGAGCGACCTACTCAACGTCCGTCGCGCAGTCGAGCACTGGAAGGCCGACGGACTCAACCTCGAGCCCATTCTGGTCGGTCCTGAGTTCGACGTGAACGAGCCGCGAAAGCACGCGCGCGACCAAGACCACGAGCTCGAGCACCACTTCGACGTTGAACTCATCAACCTGTCTCGTGCGGCGCTCGATGTCGGAGCATCCGTCACCATCGAAATGGATGTTCGCAACACCGAGCGCGCTGTCGGAACGATGCTCGGCCACGAGTTGACGAAGAGATACGGCGCCGACGGCCTTCCCGACGGCACGATTGACATCACGCTTCGCGGTGCGGCAGGTCAGTCGTTCGGCGCATTCGTGCCTCGCGGAATCAACCTACGCCTCATCGGTGACGCGAACGACTATGTCGGCAAGGGACTGTCTGGCGGGCATGTTGTCGTGCGTCCGAACGAGGCGTCAACGTTTGCCCCCGAAGAGAACGTCGTTGCGGGCAACGTGATCGGTTACGGCGCAACCTCGGGGCACCTTTTCATCGGCGGCATCGCCGGCGAACGATTCTTTGTGCGCAACTCCGGAGCGACCGGTGTTGTCGAAGGTGTCGGAGACCACGCACTCGAATACATGACCGGTGGTATCGCGCTTATTCTCGGTTCCACGGGTCGCAACCTCGGCGCTGGAATGAGTGGTGGCGTTGCGTACGTCTATGAACTGGATACGCACGACGTGAACATCGACGGACGCACGTCGGGCGAACTCCAGCTCGTCGCGCTCGACGCGACCGATGAGCTCATCGTGCGCGACCTTCTCGAGCGCCACGCACACGAAACTGGTTCGCCGCTCGCACGCCGCATGCTCGACGCAGGATCAGCTACTTTCACGAAATTCACGAAGGTGCTCCCGCGCGACTACGCCGCCGTGTTGGCAACTCGACAGGAAGCCGTCGACGCCGGTCTCGCTCCCGACGGCGAAGCAACGTGGCACAAGATTCTGGAGGTGACC
>CAZYYL010000291.1:0-1712 GCA_964651425.1 uncultured Microbacteriaceae bacterium
CCTCAACCGCGTCGACGACATCATCGTCTTCCCGCAGCTCAACAAGAGTGAGCTCCGCCAAATCGTCAACCTATTCGTGGCTCGCTTGCGCGACCGCATGCTCGACCGCGACATGTCGATTGAAATGTCGGATGCGGCAAAGGACCGCCTCATCGAAATCGGGTTCGATCCCGCTCTCGGCGCGCGTCCGCTGCGTCGCGCGATGCAGTCGGAAATCGAAGACCGCATTTCGGAGAAGATCCTCGATGGCGCTGTCGCTCCTGGCGACCACGTCAAGGTGGACTTCGCCAACGGCGAGTTCCTTTTCGAGACCGTGCGTGTACCCGTTATCGCTGAGTAGTCTTCAACGCATGACCTTCCCTGTTCGGCGTGCCCGCACTGCGGATGTTGCCGGCATTGCGGAGCTTCTTGAGCCGTATGTGGAGCAGCGCATCCTGCTCGGAAAAGAACGAGTGGACCTGTATGAACAGGTTCAGGAGTTCCGTGTCGCCGAAGACGACCAAGGATCGCTCGTCGGCTGTGGTGCCCTGCACGTGATGTGGGAGGACCTCGCCGAAGTTCGATCGTTGGCCGTTGCACCGGGTCTGCGCGGAACGGGTGTGGGTGCCGCGGTGCTGCAACGGCTCATTCACGATGCTCGTGAACTCGGCATCGGCCGGCTCTTCTGCTTGACGTTCGAGGTCGACTTCTTCTCGGGCTTCGGCTTCGCGCCTGTGACCGACGAAGTTGTCGATGAGAAGGTCTTCGCGCAGCTCATCCGCTCACACGATGAGGGTGTTGCCGAGTTCCTCGATTTGGCACGGGTAAAGCCAAACACGCTCGGCAATACAAGGATGCTGCTCAACCTGTAGCTACCGTGGAGGCATGAGTATGCAGCAGCCACCTCGCCGTCGACGTCATTCCCCTCGGGTCTATCGCCGTCGCCGCGCCCTGGTGCTGTTGGTTTTGCTCATCGTCGTGATTGTCGTTTGGGTGAACATCGCGAACGCGATGGGTGGCTCGAACAAACCGGTGAACTCGAGCACGCCGACGTCGATCAGTTCTGTCACATCGGCCGCGACCAGCTCAGGAGTGAGCACGAGCATCCCGACGGCCAGCACAGCGGCGGCGCCGTGCGACCCCAAGAAGATTCTTGTCACACCTATCGTGGATTCGAACAGTTTCGAAGCGGGTCAGCTGCCGACATTCCAGATTGGCATCACGAACAACTCGAAGGAATCTTGCACCTACAACGTTGGCACGTCGCAGATGAGCATGACAGTGACGAGTGGCAATGAGACGTACTGGAAGTCAACGGACTGCCAGGCGGAATCGTCCGACACTCAGGCACTGTTGTTGCCGGGAAAGATGGAAGTTTCCGCGCCGCTCCAGTGGTCGCGCGAGTACAGCTCGCCTGACACGTGTTCGAGCGCGCGCGAAGCTGTTCCGGCTGGTGGAGCGTCGTACTACCTCGACGTGCAGGTCGGGTCGGCCAAGTCGGCCAAGGGTTACCAGTTCCTGCTGTACTAGCCGTTCGCCATCCGCCCAGACCTAGAACGCCGCGTCGATTTCGCGGTCGCGAGTGGTCTTTCCCGAGTTGAATGCCGCGTGCAGTGCCCCGCGCACCGTCGTCTGGCTGTCGTCAAGGATGCTCGTAAACCCGAGGCGACTCGCTTCGGCGGCGCGCATCTTGGCCGCTGACACCGGACGAATCTCGCCCGCGAGACTGATTT
>CAZYYL010000292.1:0-1711 GCA_964651425.1 uncultured Microbacteriaceae bacterium
CGGCGGCCGTATCTGCGAGCGGACGAGATACCGCGACCAAGTACCCCGGCGTGCCATCCCACCTCACATCGACGGAAAAGGTGAAGTCGAGGAACCAGATGTTCGCGCCAGAAGTTCGAACGTAGTTTTGGTTCGCCGTCGTGGTGCCGTCGAAGTGCAATGCGAAGTTGCCCATCGCCCAGGCGGGAGCTACCGATACCAAGCTCGCGCTGAGCATCCCGACCGTAGCGAGTGCTACCGCGACGAAAGTTCGCACTCTCGCAAAGCTCATGACAATGCCACTCTCTCAATTGTTGGGGGAGGAGAGCCAAACCGCCTTAGATTGACGTCACGCAGTAGACCCAGCTTGACTCAATGTACTACTTCAGTTCAGGAATGGCGTAGCACCGCCTCTTCCGAGACGGGCCTACGCGTGAGTCGTATGTGACTAGTGGGTTGCGCGACGACGGATCATCGTGAGCACTCCACCCGCGGCGAGCAAGGTGGTCGCAGCGAGCGACATGCCAAGCACATCCGCACCAGTGTTCGGCAGTTCGGGAGTCTTGGCAACCTCCGGCGCTCCCCACCACGTGCAGCTTTCAAAGTTGCTCATATAGTTACCCAAGTCAACGGCGTCGACGTTACCGGTCCAGGCCGAGGTAGCCAAGTCGTAAAAATTCACCCCATAGTCAGAACCGATGGACGTTTCCGAATAGACAAAGATTCGTCCATCGGCAGTGACGTGGAGGGCCGAATTGTAGCCCGTGTAGAAATCAGGCGACCCCGTGATGAGCCCGGTCTGGACTCCCGTGATGGCATCAAAAACGACGATGTCATGGGAATTCCTATCAATGACATAGATGTGGCCATCGTAGAACGCGAGATTTCCTCCGTCTGCGATGTCTCCACTTGTCAGGGTGAGGTAGTCGTCGAATGAGTTCGTCGTCGTGTTCAGGACAAGAACGATGTAGTGGCCGGCGCCCGAGTCCCACGCAGAGGCGTACAACTTCCCCGTCAAATCGTCGACGGCGAGACCAACAGGTGATCCCGCACCGCCGACCGCGCTCGCGTCAGCAATCTCGGTGGCGTTTCCTTCCGTCACCAAATCAGTAGAGAAGATGGAATCGGCATTGAAGATGTAGGCAATGCTCTTCGCATTGTCGACCGCCATGATGGATCCAGGTGCATTGAAATTGGTGTCAACTCCACCCGAGGTCGTCGTGATTTGGGAGCCGTCTGGTGCGAATTGACCGAGCCAGTAAAGCGAAGGTTGAACGGCGAACTGGCAAACGATGTTGCCGTTTGACGCAGGAGTGAGTGCCATCGCCGGTGCGGCGCCCGCGAGCGACGCGAAGGCAATTGCACCCGCCAAAATGAGTTGCTTCTTCATGGATTTCCCTTCGATATCACAATGTGACGCAAACCCAGTCTGCGACGCAACGCGTCAAATCTTAGCGAGTTTGAAAATGGGGAATAGGGGACTGGGTCGACCGACCTGGTTCCCCTCGCCGTAGGCCCACCCTTTTTTCGAGGCGAGCCTACGCGTGAGTCGTATGTGACTAGTGGGTTGCGCGACGACGGATGATCGTGAGCACTCCGCCAGCGGCGAGCAAGGTGCCCGCAGCGAGCGTGATGCTCAGCGCATCCACGCCGGTGTTCGGCAGTTCGGGAGTCTTCGCAACCTCCGGCGCTCCCCACCACGTGCATGCCGAGTAAGTCGTGCTCCACGGCT
>CAZYYL010000293.1:0-1708 GCA_964651425.1 uncultured Microbacteriaceae bacterium
GCGCGTGAAATTGGTCAGAGCAAAAAGATGACCCCCACCGCGATGCGGTGGGGGTCATCTGGTTATTCGCGTGGCGACTATGCGTTGCGGCGACGGATGACCACGAGGGCCACACCGGCAACTGCGAGCGCGAGAGCGCCACCGGCAAGGATGCCGGCCTGAGTTACGTCAACACCCGTGTTGGGGAGTTCCGGTTCGGCGTCTTTGCAGGCGTCTGCCGTCACGGTCGACGTCGCATCTGCCGAAACGAGCTGTTCACTCATGCCGTTGACATCGATGCCGAAGTCCGTCGTTTCACCCGATTCTTCGGCGTGGAAGTACCAACGGTCGGCAGACGGTGACACGACGAGGTTGTCGACGTCGATGTTGGTTCCGTCACCCGCAAGAACAACCTCAGTTGTCGCGTCCGCGAGGTTGAAACGTGAGAAATTGTCATCAGTGTCGTACGTGACGATCGAGTAACCGGTGCAGTCGTATTCGAGAACCGACTGGAACATCAGGGCGCCGTCGCTTTCGCTGTTGTCTGCAGGCTGGACTCCGGTGAAGTCATCGATGGTTGACACGGACACAATGGACACCTTGCCCGAAGGGATCGAGACAACGTATAGGTTTCCCGTGGTCCAGTTCCA
This sequence comes from uncultured Microbacteriaceae bacterium, assembly GCA_964651425.1. Taxonomy (GTDB): domain Bacteria; phylum Actinomycetota; class Actinomycetes; order Actinomycetales; family Microbacteriaceae; genus RFQD01. Next base: position 630 of record CAZYYL010000293.1, read on the forward strand.
GAAGGCGATTTGTCCGGCGCCGCTTGCAGCTCCCCACGAGTCACCGTTTTCGGTCGGGATGACCTCGGAGAAGGTGATCTCCGTTGCGGTCACGTTACCGTCAGCGTCGAGCGCAACCGCGTGGTCGTATTCGCCGTTGATGTCTTCCGGGAGAACGTACGCGGTCTCGGTAGCGAGATCGGTGAAGATTTCGTCGTCCGTGCCCGAACCGATGTCTGTTGGTCCCACATCCGCAAGGGTAGTCAGGCTGTAGGTGTATGTGGCCAAGTCACCGTCACGGATAACCACACTAGGAGTAACGGCGACGAAACCGCCGTCGTCACCTGCCGTACTGACAGTGTCAACGGCGGTGCCGTTTGTGGTCGTCATGGAGTCGACCTTGAATGAGTAGGACGAGGTCACGCCAGCGAAGGCCGCTGAAGCGCCAACGGTGGAGAAACCAAGCCCAAGTGCAATGGCTGTGGTGGCAGCAAGGCCACGCTTTAAGTGAATGTTCATGGCGGAAAATTTAGCACATAGAACATTCATCTGATGAACTCTTCGAGCATGGAATGTAACCATTCGCCAAGTATCTTGGAGCCGTGACCCGAACCCATTTCACTCTCGACGAAGACCTCACCCTCGCACTTCGCCTCGCCGACGCGGCAGACACAATCAGTCGCGAGCGCTACCTTGCACTCGATCTCGAAGTGACAACGAAGCCAGACAAGACACCCGTCACAGACGCCGACCGCGCCATCGAGCAGGCCATCATCGATGTTCTGGCAGTTGAGCGGGGCGACGACTTCATGCTCGGCGAAGAGTTCGGTGAGCAGCCCGGACGTGTGTCTGAGCACGAGGTCGGCGAGGGCGACCATCCGCACCGCCAGTGGATCATCGACCCGATTGATGGCACCTCGAATTTCTTGCGCGGCGTTCCCGTGTGGGCGACACTCATTTCTCTCGCGATCGACGGCGACCCGGTGGTCGGCGTGGTGAGTGCGCCCGCGCTGGGTAAACGTTGGTGGGCCGCGACAGGCAACGGCGCGTGGGTCGATGAATCGAACGATCCCCTGTCGAACATCCAGATACCGGATGAA
>CAZYYL010000294.1:0-1706 GCA_964651425.1 uncultured Microbacteriaceae bacterium
GGACGAAAGCCGACGTCGACGGGTCGACGCGACAATCCAGAAGACGCGGTTGATCAGTCGCGCAAACGACGTGGACCGTCAGAGTCATCCAAGAAGTTTCTCATCACATTTCTCGTCATCGCCGGCGTCAGTCTCGCCGTGACTCTGGCCGCGCTCGCCGCCATGGGGGCTTTCAACTAGATGGCGATTCGTGGGGGATTCCTTCGGTGGGGGCGCCGGAAGGTCGTATGGCAGTCGGCAACCATTGCCGTGATCGTTGCGCTCATCGCCGGAATCGCCGTCATCGTTCAGGGCTTCAGCGTGCAAGAAGTCCCGGTCAATTCCTCATCCGTCTGGGTCATGCAGTCCGGATTGGGCCAACGCTACGGACAAGTCAACACGTCGATTCGTGAACTCGACGGTGCGTATCCGGTCAACGAACCGAGTCAGGTTGTCGAAACTCGCTCTGGACTTCTCGTTTTTGCGGGCGGAAATTCGACCGTTGCTGCCGTTGACGCCGGGCTTCCACCAAATCTGACCGACAATCCAGCACTGTTCCACAAGACGCCGGCCGAAACACAGATCGTCGCTTCGGGTAGTGACGTGGTCGCTTACCTCGGTGCAAACGGGTCGGTCTCGGTGAGTTCGATGGTGGATGGTCAGCTCGGCGACGCTGTGCCGGCAACCCCCGCGACCACAGGTCCGGCCGCGGGAGGCGCCGCCATCGTCTTTCGTGCGGTCGCCGTATCGGCAAATGGCGAGGTGTACGTCTACTCGCCGAATGATGGCGGACGTTCCACGGTTCGACGTTTTGACCCGAAAACGAACTCATTCGTCGGCTCGCAAGACGTAAGAAATGGCCCGCAAACAGGCACCCTCCAGCTCTCGGTCATCGGTGACTTGTGGGTCCTTTTCGATGCGGATGAGGGGAAGCTTTGGATTCCCGGCCATGACGCAATCTCCGTACCCACGTCGATGGGTATCGACGGGCGCCTCCAGGTTCCGGCTCTCTCGGGTGACGATGTGTTCATCGCGACCGACGGTGGGCTCGTCGCCGTGCCGCTGACCGGTGACCCGACTGTGACGCAGGTCTCGACGGCATCCGGAATCCCCGCCTCACCGCGCGCATTCGATGGCGTTGTCTACGCCGCCTGGTTGCCCGAACAGGGAACAGAAGGCACGCTCGTCAACGCCACGACGGGCGAATCAAAGACCCTGTCGTATAGCGGCAAGACGATTCCGAGCAACCCACTGCCGACGTTCCAAGCGAACGAACACGCCATGGTTCTCAATGACACCATGAGCGGATGGACGTGGACCATCCCCGACGGACAGCTCGTCGCGAGCTCGCAAGACTGGTCGCTGACTGACCTCACTCCCGACCAAACCTCGGAAGACGCCGAAGTCACCGAAGTGACCGTGCCCAAGAAGCCGGTGGCCGAGGGCGACGTGTTTGGCGTTCGCGCCGGTGCAGTGACGAACCTGCCCGTATTGCTCAATGATCACGATGCGAACGATGACGTGCTCACGATCATCCCGTCATCACTCTCTGGCGTCGACGGTCCGGGCAGCATTAGCGTGACCGACGGCGCCGGTCTCATCACCGTCAACGTGCCCGCCGACGCATCCGGGTCGATTTCGTTCAGCTACGCGGTGACCGACGGCACGACGAACGATGGCCTCAATTCTGACGCGGCGCCGGTGACTCTCAACATCGTTTCCCCCGA
>CAZYYL010000295.1:0-1687 GCA_964651425.1 uncultured Microbacteriaceae bacterium
CGGACCACCGGCCGAAGCCTGCGCCGCGGCGCGACCGTGAATATAAACCGCAGCTGCGGCACAGCGCGCCAAGTCGTCGTGCGTCTGCGGCTGGGAGGTAGCCAGCACGGCCCCCATCATGCCAGCCAAAACGTCGCCCGTGCCCGCGGTGGCGAGCCAGGTCGTTGGTGCCGTGATCGAGAATGCGACTCGAGTGTCGCTGGCTTTCGGGTTAGCGACCGGTGCGACGACGTGAGTGACGTGACCCTTGAGGCAGACGACCACCCCGAGTTCGTCGGCGGCGCCAGCGGCGGCGGCGGCCGGGTCGCTTGCGATTGCGTCCGGGGAGAAGTCCATCGGCCGATCGGTGAGGCAGCTCATCATGCGCGACAACTCCGTGGCGTGCGGCGTGATGACGACGAGCGACGTGGATGCGCGAGCACGAAAATCTGGTTCCGTGACGAGGTCGAGCGCGCCCGCATCCACCACCGCAGGTATACCGCTCATCAGGGATGCGTGAAGCTGGGCGAGCGTGTCCTCGCTTCGCATAGATGCCGACATTCCTGACCCGATGACAATCGCCTGTGCTCGACCGGCGCCCAGCACGGTTTCGGGGCGCGCGCGAAGCACGAGTTGCCCCACTGTGTCCGGGCCGACGTAACGCACCATTCCCACGCCGATTCGGTAGGCCCCGGAGACCCCGAGCACGGCCGCCCCGGGATACTCGACCGAGCCGGTCACCAGCTCGACGACACCGCGCGAATACTTGTCGTCGGTCGCGAGCGGCGCGTGCAGAATCGAGCGCGCATCGGCATCATCGAATTCTTGGCTGTCTCGCGCGGTCACAGGCTCAACGATAGTTTGTTCGTATGAGCCAGCCCGCCCTCTTTGAACCACTCGCACTGCGCAACGTCACGATGCGAAACCGCATCTGGGTTGCACCGATGTGTCAGTACATGTGCGTCGAACAAGACGGCATCGTCGGCGACTGGCACCTCGCTCACCTCGGCGCCTTCGCCGTCGGTGGCGCGGGGCTCGTTATCGCCGAAGCGACGGGTGTCACGCCCGAGGGTCGCATCACGCCCTACTGCCCGGGCATCTGGAACGACGAGCAGCGCGACGCATGGAAGCGCGTTGCCGACTTCATCACCGCGCAGGGTGCAGTTCCGGGAATCCAGCTCGCTCACGCGGGTCGCAAGGGCAGCGACTCACCACCGCACCTGTTTGGCGGCAAGACCGGAAGCGTTTCGGCAGCTGACGGCGGATGGCAGACCGTTGCACCCTCGGCGATTGCATTCCCCGGATACGCCGAGCCGCGTGCGCTCACCACCGACGAATTGGCAACACTCGTGGTCGCGTGGGCGGATGCTGCCCGCCGGGCCGTCGACGCAGGATTCCGTGTACTTGAGATTCACGCCGCCCACGGATATCTCCTGCACGAGTTTCTCTCGCCACTCTCGAACGAGCGCACCGACGCCTACGGCGGCCCGCTTGAAAACCGCGCGCGTCTGCTGCTCGAGATCGTCGAGGCAATTCGCGCGAGCATCCCCGATGACATCGCTCTCTTCGTGCGCTTCTCGGCCACCGACTGGGTCGAAGACGGGTGGAACGAACAAGAGACAAGCATCGTCGGCGACTGGATTCTCGAACGCGGTGCCGACCTCGCCGACATCTCATCGGGTGGCAACGTGCCCGGAATCAAGATTCC
>CAZYYL010000296.1:0-1686 GCA_964651425.1 uncultured Microbacteriaceae bacterium
GGCGGTTGGGTTGGCGTATGGCGACCACTCGTGAGGAGTGTTCTTCTCGCGCTCGTCATCCCCGCCATCGTCTGGGATTCAGACCAGCGCGGATTCCACGACAAGATCGCCGGAACGGTTCTGCTGAGGACAAAGTAGCGCGCGGCGCTGAGTTGGCACGCGCACTAGGCGTGCGGCGCGAAAGTGCCTATCGCTTGTGCGACGCGCGAACACGCATCGGGTCGATGCCCTTGGGGATCGGCATCCCGTGTGCGAGTGAACTCACGCGACCGTTGACGACCTGAACTTCGGCGCGGGTCAAGACCGGCTTGATGCGCGCAAGCGCACCGGTGATCTTGTGCAAGCGCACCTGACCCTCGTCCATGCCGACCGAGACAATCGTGATGGGAACGTTGGGCAGAACTCTCGCAAGCTTGCGCTTCTCGTCCTCGGCGAGGTGACGCGAACGCTGCTGGTCACCTTCGGCGAGCAATGCGACGCCGCCACGGCCGACGACGCGATAGACAGCTTCACGTGTGCGCTGGTTGACGGCGACCGGCATTTCGGTACCGATCCATCCGCGACGCAGTGACGTGCGAATCAAAGCACCGACGGCTCCGGCTTGTCCTTCAATTTCGGCGTAGGCGGCAACTTCCGCCTTGCGACCAAGAATGATGAGACCGGCGAGAACACCACTCATCAGCCCAAGTGCGGCCCACAACACCACGACGAACCACGGTTGCTGCAGGAGCATTGGCACGACGATGCCAGCGGCAAGCGGCAAGATGAGCAGGGCGAGAAGAATCGGAGTGACGCTCTTGTCGCGCTTGGCGGTCATTGAATAGACCTGCCACACCTGCTTCAGGCGGTTCTCGCGTGCGGGCTTCTTCGTCTTCTCTTTTGCCATGTGCTACAGGTTACCGTTTCAAATCAGATGGATGGTCGTGATGGAGGCGCAAACTTAGACGGCTTGCGAAAAGCCGAGTTTCTCGTCCGCGAGGTGACTCAAGTGCTCAGGAATCGCGCGTCCCTTAGCCGTCATCGATTGTGCGTAGAGGCGTCCGGCGCGGTAAGAACTGCGCACCAATGGGCCAGAAAGCACGCCCAAGTATCCGATTGCTTCGGCCTCTTCTTTGAGCTCGACGAACTCTTCCGGGTGTACCCAGCGCGATACGGGGTGGTGACGCTTGCTCGGTCGCAGGTACTGCGTAATCGTGATGATGTCTGTTCCGGCGTCGTAGAGGTCTTGAAGTGCCTGCGAAATTTCTTCTCGCTCTTCACCCATTCCCAAAATCAGGTTGGACTTGGTGATCATGCCGGCGGCGCGGCCCTGGGCGAGAACATCGAGTGACCGGTCGTATCTGAACGCCGGGCGGATGCGCTTGAAGATGCGAGGCACAGTCTCAACATTGTGCGCGAAAACTTCGGGTGCTGCGTCGAAGACGTGCTGGAGAAGTTCGGGATTGCCCGAAAAGTCGGGGACCAGAATCTCAACGCCGGTGCCGGGGGACTGGCGGTGAATCTCACGGATGGTTTCGGCGTAGAGCCATGCACCTTCGTCTTCAAGGTCATCGCGCGCAACGCCTGTCACAGTTGCATATCGCAGGTTCATCGAGAGAACGGACTCACCGACACGGCGGGGCTCGTCGCGATCGAGCGGTTCAGGGCGACCGGTGTCAATCTGGCAGAAATCGCAACGACGGGTGC
>CAZYYL010000297.1:0-1664 GCA_964651425.1 uncultured Microbacteriaceae bacterium
GGCGGATGCGGTCCCAGAGTTTGAGGCCGTCGCGGCGCTCATCGCGCTCACGCTGGACGATGTTCCACGATTCGATGACATCGGCTTGGCGAGGTTCATCGGGCCCGAAGACGGCTTCATCAGCACGAGTCGCCATGTCGAGTGCAGTTGAGGATGCGTAGGCCAAAGCCAATTGACGACGTGTTTCGCGGCGCGGAATCGCGTAACCGGCGTCGACCAATTCGTCGACGTACTCTTCCCACGCGCCGACAATTGCTCGCGTGGAATCAGGCGCGTTCCGGCGAAGTTGTCGACGGCGCAACTTCGCTCCGATGATCAGCGCGAAAGGGCTCAGAATGGCCGCGATGACGAGGAGCGTGACGAAGATTGCCTTCAACAACTCCCACAACCATGTGAGGTTGAATCCGCCGTTTTGGTCGTCGGCTTTGCCATCCCCGTTTGATGGGTTGGTCTGCGACGGTGGGATGACCGTGGCGTTCTGATCGATGACCTGCGTCTCGTTCTTCGGATCCTGGCGACCCTGACTCAGCGGAGCGATCGGATTGGCGAATTGTGGCGTGACATCGAGCGCTGCCCACTTGCCGTCGTTGCCCTGAATTTCTACCCACGCGGACAGGTTCTCGCCACGACAAGTCCCGGCGTCACAGGCAGGAATCGTGTAGCTCTGCGAGTTTGTTGACGCGGGGTTGACGGTGCGGAATCCCACGACGACGCGAGCGGGAAAGCCGACGTGGCTCGCAAGCAGAGCCGTCGCAGCGGCGAACTGTTCGTCGTCACCGACGGCCGACACCAAGTTCGCGTCGGGCTGGTCGACTCCCACAGCGGTCTGGCGATCGAGCAATTGCGCGAACAGGTCATCAATGTGACGAGTCGAGTGACCCGCCAAACTCGGCGCGAAAGTGTAGCCGGACGCCGCCAAAGTGGTGAGCCACGTGGTTTGCCCGTCGGCCGTTTGCGGTTGGAGCAGCGCGTGGCTGAGATACCCGCGAGCACGCAAGTGCCCGATCAGGGTGGCGAAGTCAGCTCCGCTCATCCCCTCGTAGCAGGTCGCACCGGCGCCGGTCTGCGATGCACACCATTCGACGAGCTTTTGCGGGATGACCGCGGGGTCAACGTTGCCCCCGCCCGGGTTGGTCACGGTCGCGATGTCTACGAGACCGGATTCAACGTAAGTCGAAACCCGGTACGTACTGCCGGGCGACAGGATGTTCGCACCATTACCACTCGCGTCAACGACGACCGCGGCTCCCGTGGCCCGGTTCGCATAGAACGCGTCCGTCAACTCGCGTGCGTTGTCACCCCCAAATCCGACCGACTTCGCGGAACCGACGATGGGCAACCAGATCGACTGATTGTCATCACTGGCGAGGTCGCGGATGGTGATCGTCGAATCGAACGAGTCTCCATTGCCTGTGGGTGCTGGCAAGTCAGAGGCGACCTTGGCAAACGACGACGACACGCCCTGCGTTCCGTCGGTCGGGATGACCGTGAAAATCTGGCCGTTGTAATAGGGCAACACTGCGAGACGAATGTTGTTTGGTGCGGCCGGATTCGGAGTTGCCTGCGATTCCAGCGTGAACATTTCGCCGGTCAGCAGGTTTGTGTTCGTGAAGAACTTGCGGTACTCGCTGAGCGGACTCACTTCTTGACGAATGGCGACGTCG
>CAZYYL010000298.1:0-1651 GCA_964651425.1 uncultured Microbacteriaceae bacterium
TTCCTTACCATGGAAGTGCTCTACCACTGAGCTATCAGGGCGTGACGCTTGGCACTCAAACGCACGGAACAAACTTTATCACTTCACGCGGAATGGCAAATTCCAGAGACGCGCGCGAACTCCTGCGCCACAGCCCACTCGAGACAGGCCCCTGCGTAGACTTTGCGAATGACTGACTCGACCGGCCGCGAATGGTGGCGCTCCGCCACGATTTATCAGATCTATCCGCGATCCTTCGCGGACTCAACCGGCAATGGCGTGGGCGACCTCCCGGGCATTACTTCGCACCTGAATGACCTGCGCGACCTCGGCATTGACGCCGTCTGGCTGTCGCCGTTCCAGAAGAGTCCGCAGAAGGACGCCGGCTACGACGTGAGTGACTACTGCGACGTCGACCCGATGTTCGGCACGATGGCCGATTTCGATGAGCTGCTGAGCCGAGCACATGAGTTGGGCATCCGCGTTCTGGTCGACCTCGTGCCGAATCACTCGTCGGATGCGCATCCGCTGTTCCAGTCGGCACTCGCGTCAGCGCCCGGCAGCCCCGAACGCGCGATGTACATGTTCCGCGATGGCGACGGAGCCGATGGCGAACTCCCGCCCAACAACTGGGAATCGGTCTTCGGTGGGCCCGCGTGGACGCGCACAACGAACGCCGACGGCACACCGGGCCAGTGGTACCTGCACCTCTTCGATTCGAGCCAGCCCGACTTCGACTGGACAAACCCGCGTGTGCACGAGTTCTTCCTCGACGTGCTGCGCTTCTGGCTCGACAAGGGCGTTGATGGTTTCCGAGTGGATGTTGCGCACGGCCTCACCAAAGAAGACGGGCTTCCCGACTTCCGCCGGGATGCCGAATATTGGGCGACCCCACCCGAGCTGCGCGGCGCATGCCCGTTCTTCGGGCACGAGGGCGTGCATCCCATCTACCGCGAGTGGCGCCATCTCATCAACAGCTACCCGGGCGACCGGATCTTGTGTGCCGAGGCGTTCGTCGAACCGCTCACGAAGATGGCGCTGTGGGTGCGTTCCGACGAGATGCACCAGGCATTCAACTTTCCGTTCCTCGTCACCCGTTGGGAAGGCGAACGTGTTCGCCGCGTGATCAACGAGTCGCTCGCCGCATTCGGCGAGGTCGGCGCACCGAGCACGTGGGTGCTGTCAAATCACGACCAGATTCGCCACGCGACGCGTCTCGCAATCGACCCGAAGTCGTACGCGGGTGACCGCATTACAGGTATCGGCCCCAACACCGAACCCAAGCCCGACAAGACCGTCGGCCTGCGCCGCGCGCGCGCCGCGAGCGCGATGATGCTCGCCCTGCCCGGCTGTGCCTACATCTACAACGGCGAAGAGCTCGGCCTGCCCGAGGCGACCGACATCCCCGACGCGTTCCGCCAAGACCCGACATTCTTCCGTACGAACGGCGAAGCGTACGGGCGCGATGGCTGCCGCGTACCAATTCCATGGCTCGCGGATGCGCCCGCCTACGGCTTCAGCCCGAGCGGCGAGGCCTGGCTGCCTCAACCCAACGAGTACCGCAACTTCGCCCGGGACACCCAGGTCGGCGTGAGCGGGTCGACGCTAGAAATGTATCGGGATGCGTTGCGCATCCGTCGCGAGCACGACCTCGGTAATGGGTCACTCACCT
>CAZYYL010000299.1:0-1639 GCA_964651425.1 uncultured Microbacteriaceae bacterium
CCGAGCCGACCCTGTCGATGACATCATTCGCGGTGACGACAGCAATCGATGAACGAATCACGGTGGATGTCGCGAGCCACGTCATGGGTGGCAATGGCACTATCGCCATCGAGCAACTCGACACCCTCACGCCGGGCGCACCGGTCGAGTTGGCCAAGTCGTCGGACACGCAGTTCGCGTTCACATCGTCTCAGGCCGGGCAGTACGTCGTGACTGTCGTCGTCGGTTCCGGCGAACAGACCGTGAAATCAAAGGTGCGAGTCACCGTCATTGACCCGTCCAGCGGTTCGGTGACGACGGAACCTATCTCGGTCTTCCTCACGCCCAGTTCTGACACTGTCATCGACGTGTTGTCGGCGACGATGAACCCGACCGGTCGCGCGCTTGTTCCCACGCAGATTCAGACGCAGCCGTCGTCTGGTGCATCGCTCTTCGCTGACCCGATTTCCAACGGCAACATCCGCGTTCGTGGAACGACGGCCGATGGATTGCCGGGACTCGTTGGACTTGTGTCGTATGTCGTTTCCGACGGATCCGGTGAAGCTCAGTACACCGCCACTGGACAGGCGAGTGTCTACCTCTTGCCAGAACCTGCCTCGCAAGCACCGGTCGGCATCGACGACCACATCTCAATTCGCACGGGCGCGCAACTCGATGTCGACGTGCTCGCTAACGACGCTGGACCCGCTGGCGCGGTTCTCGACCTGGCCCCGAGTTCGGTCACCTGCACCGGAGCCGAACAGGCCCTCGTCTTTGCGTCGAACGGAACCGTGCGCATCCTCGCACCAACAAAGCCGGGCACGATTGCGTGTTCGTACTCTCTCTTCGTGCGTGGCAACCCCACCAGCACGGGTCAGGCAAAACTGACCATCACGGTCACCGACCCGACGTCGAACCGTCCTCCGCAGCCACCGACGTTGCACGGACGCGTGTCGGCGGGTGGCAACGTCGTCATCCCGCTCGACATGGCGACTATGGACCCGGATGGTGAATCGGTTACGCTCATCGGACTCGGGGTGCCGTCGCAAGGCTTCGCCGCCATGACAAACGACCGAAGCGGTTTGGTCTACACGAGCCTCCCATCGTCGCTCGGCCAAGACTCCTTCGAATACACCGTGCGCGATGCCTCGGGTGAAACGGGCACGGGAACCGTTCGAGTCGGCATCGTGAGTGAGCAACCCGAGCCCGGCCCGGTGACGGTGAGCGACTACGTCGAAGTGGCAACAGGCAAAGACTCGAAGGTCGTTGTACAGCTGACCGGTAACGACTACGACCCGCTCGGTCAAGGTCTGACTTTGGTCAAGGTGTCGCCTAATCGCGAAACCGAAGACGCTCTCTACACCGAGTGGAATTCGCACCTCGGCGACATGACAGACCGCCAAATCACGGTCACAGGTGCGGCTGACCCCACGACGATGCTCTACACGTACACAGTGAAAGATGCCGATGGCAACCTCGCAACAGGCAACATGGTCGTTCGCGTCACGAATTCTGGCGCGCAGACGTTCCCAGTCGTCACCGACACGTACCTCAGCTTCGAAGAGCTCGCGCAACTTGGCGGCGGTATCGATGTCATTACGAACCACGTCGCATGGGGCTCGGGTGATGTCGGCTCGCTGAAGCTCAGTCTCGTTCGGTC
>CAZYYL010000300.1:0-1635 GCA_964651425.1 uncultured Microbacteriaceae bacterium
ACAGGATTTGAACCTGCGGCCTCGTCGTCCCGAACGACGCGCGCTACCAAGCTGCGCCACACCCCGGGGCCAGATTTGAGTATAGCCGTCGGCTGTCGGGCCGAAAAACCGGGCAGGATCAGATCGTGCGTGACGCGGTGAGTGTCAACAGAGTGGCCTCCGGGCGACATGCGAAACGCACCGGAGCATAGATTGACGTGCCAAGTCCGGCGGAAACGTGCAGGAACGCTTCCCGCTCACCCGTGCTCCACGACGAAAGCCCCTTCGCCATCGAGGCGGGCAGATCACAGTTCGTGACGAGAGCACCGTAGCCGGGAACGCGTACCTGACCACCGTGCGTGTGACCGGCGAACATGAATTGCGCGCCGTTCACGGCGAAGGCGTTGAGGATGCGCTGATACGGCGCGTGAGCAACGCCGATGCGCAGTGCAGCTGGAGTCTTCGTGCCGGCGCGCAGCGCATCCAACGTCTCGGTCATGTCGTTCAGATTGTCGAAGTGATGGTGAGGGTCATCGACGCCGAAGAACTCGAGTTCGCGGCCGGCAACGCTGACGCGGGCGGCGGTGTTGTTGAGATTGACCCAGCGCAGGTCATCCGTCAAGTAACTCTCGAGAGCTTTTGTGTCGAGACGAGTGGGTTCGGGATTCGCCTTCGACGGCCCCGACAGGTACCGAAAGGGGTTCTTCAGCTCGGGCGCGAAGTAGTCGTTCGATCCGTTGACGAACACGCCGGGCGTTCCCGCAAATGGGGTCAGCGCCTCGCGCAATGCCGAAAGAGCGTCGAGGTGTCCGAGGTTATCGCCTGTGTTCACGACCAGGTGAGGCTCGAGTTCGCGAAGAGCGGCGACCCACTTTCGCTTCGACGTCTGCCACGGTGCGAGGTGCATGTCCGAAAGGTGTAACACACGGATGTCCGCGGCCCCTGGCTCGAGCATGGGTACCGTCACACGGCGCAGGGTGAACGCGTTTCGCTCGATGAGCGTGCTGTACGCCAGCACACCGAGACCAAGTGCGACGCCCGCACCGATTACTCGATCGGGAGTTATCAACGACATGCGTCTAGTGCTGAACCGTCAAGGTGATTGTCGTGGTCGACTTGACGAAGCCACCGACTGGCGACTGCTTGACGACTTTGCCCTGATTCGGGTTCGCCGCAGGCACACAGGTCACGACCGGTGTCGGCGTGGGCGAACCACTCGGCACAGGCGTGTTGTTGCTGTTGTCGGAGCGACAGATGTCCTGTGGCGGGTCAAGGTAGACCACGCGTACGCGCCAACGCGATAGCGCCGCGACAGCCTGATCTTCGGTCTTACCCACCTGAGTCGGAGGGCCAGCGATGAGCGTTCCGTTACTCGTGTACACGGTCACAAGTGCCGCTCCGTTGATCGTGGTTCCGACCGTGGGGTCCGTGCGAACGACCTTGCCGACCGGAAGTTCAGAGTCAATCGCGCCACCGTTTTGCACGGAAAGACCAGCTGCTTCGAGAAGTTGCTTTGCCTGATCGAATGTCATGTTCTTTGTGTCAGGAACGGGAACGGATCGACCGCCACCCATCATCGTGGCGTCGGGAGCGCCGAATTCGCCGCCGCCGTAAATCGCATTGGCCGTACCCATGATTTCGCGCCAGATCTGGTGA
>CAZYYL010000301.1:0-1630 GCA_964651425.1 uncultured Microbacteriaceae bacterium
GGCCGAACGAGCTGATGAGAGCAACCCTTACAACACGTATGTGCACCCCGGACTCCCGTTTGCACCGATTTCCAACCCCGGCGACATCGCTATCGATGCCGTCATGCACCCGGCCGACGGTCCATGGATGTTCTTCGTCACGGTGAACCTCGACACCGGCGAGACCATCTTCAGCGAAACAGCGGACGAACACGCTGCCGCCGTCGAAATTTGGTCAGCATGGATGGATGAGCATCCTGAGTACCAATAGGAACCTCGCCGTTGTCGGTGATCCGATTGAGCATTCACGGTCGCCGCAATTGCACCTGGCCGCCTACAGCGTGCTCGGACTCAACTGGGACTACATGCGCCAGCGCGTGGCACTCGGCGAACTCGCTTCGTTTGTAGACCGATGTGGCGCTGGATGGCGCGGACTCTCCGTCACGATGCCGCTCAAGGTCGAAGCCTACGAATTGGCGGCACAGCGCGATGAGTCGTCTCAGCTGACGGGAGTGGCGAATACGTTGCTCTTCGCAGAACATGGTGGTCAAGACACATCACGCTCCATGCATGCCTTCAACACCGACGTTGCTGGACTAACCAACCCGCTCCGTCGGCTCGGAGTGGGTCTCGACGCTGATTTTGCGGCCGTGATTATTGGATCCGGTGCGACGGCGTTGTCGGCCGTGGTTGCTTTACGTGATCTCGGATGCTCCGACGTCACGACCGTTGCGCGCAACAAATCGAGCGCGAGTTCGGTCGTGTCACTGGCCGAACAACTGGGGCTGACAAGCACGTTTATCCCGCTCGACGACCTTGCCGACGTTGACCCGACCCCGGTCACAATCAGCACAATCCCCGGTCGCGCGCATGTCAGCCTCGAAGCTCGCGCCGTATCGGCGGGAAACGTGCTCTTCGATATCGCCTACGACGTCTGGCCGAGTGTCAATGCCGTGGCCTGGACCAACCGGGGTGGTCGTACCCTCAGCGGGCTTTCGATGTTGGCCGCTCAGGCGTTAGAGCAGGTGCGCATATTCGTTACCGGGCTCTCCGATGGAGTGCTCGAACGCGAGGATGAAATCCGTAGCGCGATGAACGCTGCCGTCGGCCTTGACGAAACCGGGCTGATTGTGCGGTCGGTAGGGTAGAAGCATGCTTCGTTGGCTCACCGCAGGAGAATCGCACGGTCCGGAATTGATCGCTGTGATCGAAGGCTTGCCGGCAGGCATTCCCATCGTCCGCGAAGAAATTCAGGGAGATCTCGCCCGTCGCCGGCTTGGATTCGGTCGCGGAGCCCGCATGAAGTTCGAGCAGGATGAGCTCAACATCAGCGGCGGCGTTCGCCACGGTTTCACGCTCGGCGGTCCCGTTGCGTTGCGCATCGGAAATTCCGAATGGGCCAAGTGGGAACAGGTCATGAGCCCCGACCCGGTGGACCCGTCGGTGCTCGATGGAGGTCGTGGAGCAGCGCTAACTCGTCCTCGCCCAGGTCACGCCGACTTGGTGGGAATGCAGAAGTACGGGTTCGATGAGTCACGACCGATTCTGGAGCGCGCATCAGCTCGCGAGACGGCCGCCCGTGTCGCTCTCGGTGCTGTTGCAAAGTCTTTCTTGCGGGAACTCGGCATCACGACGATTGCGCACACTGTGG
>CAZYYL010000302.1:0-1623 GCA_964651425.1 uncultured Microbacteriaceae bacterium
CCCGAAGCGTGGATCTGGTACCACGAGGTCATCGGCGGCGGACGCGCTCCGAGTGTTGATAAGTGGTGGCAGACCGAGACGGGCGCGATCATGATTTCGGCGCTGCCGGGAATCACGACTCTCAAGCCCGGGAGTGCGCAAACGCCCGTGCCTGGCATCGAAATAGCCATCGTCGACGACGATGGAACTCCGATCACCAACGACGAGGGTGGACTGCTGACGGTCACCGAACCGTGGCCGTCGATGTTGCGCGGTATCTGGGGCGACCCGGAACGTTTCGTAGAGACCTACTGGGAAAAGTTCGGCACGCAATACTTTGCCGGCGACGGCGCTCGTCGCGATGCCGACGGAAACATCTCGCTACTCGGTCGCGTCGACGACGTCATGAACGTGAGCGGCCATCGCCTGTCCACTGCAGAAATCGAGTCGTCGCTCGTCGCAAACCCGATGGTCGCCGAAGCCGCCGTGGTCGGTGCCGCCGACGAGGTCACGGGTCAGGCTGTCGTGGCATTCGTCATCATCAAAGCGAGTCACGTGGATGACCTGCCGCCAGCTGAGCAGAGCGCAGCCCTCCGCACCCACGTCGCCAACCAAATCGGCGCGATTGCCCGACCAGCGAAGGTCTATCTCGTGCCCGAACTGCCCAAGACACGCAGTGGCAAAATCATGCGGCGATTACTCCGCGACGTGGCCGAGGGTCGCCCCATCGGCGATACAACGACGCTGACCGACCCCGCGGTGTTGAACATCATCAACGCGCAGGTGCACTAGTCGTTACGCGAACGCGACGACGATTTCGACCTCAACCGGTGCATCCAACGGCAAGACCGCAACGCCGACAGCCGAACGCGAGTGACGACCGGCGTCACCGAAAATCTCGACCAGCGCCTCGGATGCACCGTTGATGACTCCCGGCTGACCGGTGAACGCGGGGTCAGACGCGACGAAGCCCGTCACCTTGACGACCTGCGTCACACGATCGAGTGATCCGAGGACAGACTTCACTGCGGCGAGCGCGTTCAGCACAGCAATACGCGCGTAGGCGTTGGCGTCAGATGCGGGAACCAAGCCGTGACCTTCACCCACCTTGCCCGTGGCCGGCAGCGCACCGGAAACGAAGGGAAGCTGACCGGCTGTAAACACCAAATCACCGTGAATAATTGCGGGAACGTACGCCGCAACCGGCGGAACGAGTTCCGGGATGTCGATACCGAGTTCTGCGAGACGCGCTTCAATCTGAGCCATGTATTCAGCCTAGGCGAGCCGGGGACCCCTATCGCTATCGGGTCGTTCCCAAGTTTTTCGGGCTACGCTTAAGTCTATGTTTGCCAAGGCACCCAAATCGGCCCGTCAAACCGGGGGAATTCTCACTCTGGTTGGTATGAGCGCCGTTGCAGCCGTTCTCGTCGCCGCTTCGGTGACTCCTGCGATGGCCGTCACCGGTCTCGCTGCCAACAGCACACTCGGCATCTTCGATAATCTGCCCGACTACCTGCAGATTGACGAGCTCGCGCAAAAAACCAGCCTGTACGCCAAGGGTGCTGACGGCAAAGACGTCCTCCTTGCATCTTTCTACGCCCAAGACCGAGAAGAAGTCGCCCTCAAAGACATCTCGCCCTTCGT
>CAZYYL010000303.1:0-1604 GCA_964651425.1 uncultured Microbacteriaceae bacterium
CGAAGGCGGTGACCTCCCCCAAGGTCGACAAGTATCCGACACCCGATCCCAACGCGCTCGAGCTCGCTGAAGTCATGAGCGCAAACGCCGACGAATTAGAGATTTTCGACGAAGAGTCCACAATGGACTCTGATGACGACTCGAAGTAAGGCAATCACCCGCGACACGGTCGTCGCGGTCATCGGGGTCATCCTCGTCGCATTCAACATGCGTACCGCGGTGTCCGGGCTCAGCCCGATCTACGACATCGTCAGCGTCGACGTGCCGCTCGGGCTCGACGTTCGCGCCCTCCTCGGCGCACTCCCGCCGTTCGCCTTCGTCATCGGCGGGCTCATCACTCCGCGCGTCACCCGCCGAATCGGCCTCGAATGGAACATCGTCGTTCTCATCGCGCTCATGGTGATCGGGCACGTGGGGCGTGGGTTCGCAACGACATGGCTCACCATCGTCATCGGGTCGGCGCTCGTCCTCATCGGAAGTGGAATGGGCAACGTCTCGCTCCCGCCCGTCATCAAGCGCTACTTCCCCCACAACGTCGGGCCGATGTCGTCGCTGTACATCACGTTTGTGTCGATCAGCTCGATCATTCCGCCGCTCATCGCAGTTCCCCTCAGCCACGCGGCGTCGTGGCGGGTCGCGCTCGGCGTGTGGGTGTTCCTCGCGCTCGGCGCACTCGTGCCGTGGCTGCTCGAAATTCGCAGCGGACGTCAGTCGGATGCCCCCTCGGTAACCGCCTCGACCACGATCGCTCTGCGCCGCTCCCCGACGGCGTGGGCGATTGCGACAACGCTCACCGTCTCCTCCATCACGGGCTATGGCATGTTCGCGTGGCTTCCCACCATCGCCACCGAATCCGCTGGGTTGACCGATGCGGGCGGCGGAATCGCACTCGCGCTGTTCGCCGGAGCCGGCCTCCCCCTCGCCCTCGGAATCCCCGTCATCGCGAGTCGCATTCGCAACGTCGCGAACCTCGTCTACGTCGGCGCATTCCTCACCGTGGTCGGCGCATTGGGGCTCGCGTACCTGCCGACTCACGCGCCCTACCTCTGGGCGTTCATCTTCGGCAGCGGACCGCTGCTCTTCCCGCTCGCACTCGTACTCATCAACCTCCGCACCGAGTCTCCGAGCGCGTCACTGCAGCTCAGCGCATTCGCTCAATTCTTCGCCTACGTCGTCGCGGGAACTGTGGCACCTCTACTCGGGTGGGCGCGTGCCATCACCGGTGGGTGGCAGCTCGGCCTCACCGCGATGGCGTGCACCGGATTCGCGGCCCTCTGGGCGGCACGAGTGCTCGCGCGCAACCACACCGTCGAATCGGAATTGCGCGACTAGTCGAGCCAGCGTTCGGCGAGGTAATCGCTTGAGACGCGTCGAACCGTGCCCGAACGCGATCGGAAGATGAGGCTCTCGGTGCGCAGCCACCGGCCGTCGTGTCGAACGCCGCGGACGAGTTCGCCGTCGGTCACTCCCGTCGCGACGAAGAAGGTGTTGTCGCTCGCGACGAGTTCGTCGGCGCTGTACACGTGGTCGAATTTGAGTCCAGCGGCGGCGCCGCGCTCGCGCTCCTCGTCCGACCCCGGCGCAAGACGACCCTGAATGAAACC
>CAZYYL010000304.1:0-1585 GCA_964651425.1 uncultured Microbacteriaceae bacterium
ATAACCTCTTCGACGAGACCGCTCGAATCCACGGCTCTGTCGACATCGCATTCAACAACGCGGGAATCTCGCCCGCCGACGACGACTCGATCGAAATCACTGAATTGCCCGCCTGGCAGAAGGTTCAGGACGTCAACCTCAAGAGCGTCTACCTGTGCTGCCGTGCGGCGATTCGCCACATGAAGAAGCAGGGCTCCGGCTCGATCATCAACACGGCGTCGTTCGTCGCGGTGATGGGGAGCGCGACCTCGCAGATCTCGTACACAGCGAGCAAGGGCGGCGTGCTCGCGATGAGCCGTGAACTCGGTGTGCAGTTCGCCCGTGAGGGAATCCGCGTCAACGCGCTCTGCCCGGGACCGGTCAACACGCCGCTCCTTCAGGAACTCTTCGCCAAGGACCCCGAGCGCGCACAGCGACGACTCGTCCACATCCCCATCGGTCGCTTCGCGAAGCCCGAGGAACTGGCCGCGGCGGTCGCGTTCCTCGCCAGCGATGACGCCTCATTCATCACCGGTTCGACGTTCCTCGTCGACGGCGGAATTTCGGGCGCGTACGTCACTCCCCTCTGATCCTCATGGAACACATCGACCCCGACCTCGGCATTGAGGCGGCAGCGGTTGGCATCGACCGAGCGCTGCTCCTCAAGCCGATTCGTGGCGGTAACACCTACGAGGAAACGGTCGAGCGAATCCTTCAAACAATTCGGCTTGGTCTGATTCACCCTGGCGAGCAATTGCCGCCGGAACGCGAGCTCGCGACCATGCTCGAAATCTCGCGTGACACCGTGCGCGAGGCCATTGCGTCGCTCGTTCAGGCGGGGTATCTCGCGATTCGTCGAGGTCGATACGGCGGCACCTTCGTCGCCGACGATATTCCCGCAGGTCCCATCGTCATCGGGCGCGACGGCGAAGTGCTCGAACGACACCACTTCACCGTCTCGGACATCCACGACGTCCTCGTTCTCCGAAGCGTGCTCGAGCCCGGAGCGGCGTACCAGGCGGCCGTCTCGGAACTGACGGGGGAGTCGCGTGAGCGGCTGTGGACCGCACACGCGGAAACCGCCGAGGCCTCAGTCGACGATTATCGACGGCTCGATTCGCGCCTCCACCTCATGATCGCTGAGCTGACGGGATCAAACTCGCTCGTCAATCAGGTTGCCCAATCGCGCGTCAAGGTGAACGAGCTCCTCGACGAGATTCCTCTCTTGCCGCCCAACATCGCGCACTCGAACGAGCAGCACGAAGCCATCGTCATGGCGATTCTCACGGGGCGGCCCGATGACGCATCGAGCGCGATGCGTGATCACCTCGAGGGGTCGGCCTCGCTGCTCCGAGGGTTCTTGGCCTAGTTGTCGTTTCCGCCGTTGTCGCCGAAGAGGATGTTGTCTTCGCGTGCCATGTCTTGGTCGTATTCGCCTTTGCCGGCACGCGTCTTCCACGAACCAACCTGAGCGCTCGCCTCACCGCGAAGTTTGCGCAGGGCGACGAGCGACAACACAAGCGCAACACCCGTGCTGATCAACGCGCTGAACACGACGTCGATGCCGAGCCACACGGCGACGAGGCAGGGCACGAGGAAGAACGTC
>CAZYYL010000305.1:0-1569 GCA_964651425.1 uncultured Microbacteriaceae bacterium
CCCTTACCTCATTAGCAGTGAGGCGCACTCGACCGGACTATGCGACGTCTCCTTGTACGCAAAGCGCACCGCAGAAGTCTAACCGCAGAAAGTGAGACTGGCTAACTCGCGCCAGCTCACTTACTGGTTGTTGAGCGTGCGACCCTTCGAACAGGTGTAGTCGTTGGCCGTTTGCCCGTGAATGTCATCCGAGAGAGTGACCTTCGCTACGGCTTCCTGCGTCGCGGTCGAGGTGGGGGTCGGGGTGGCTGTTGCCGATGCCGTAGGAGTTGAGGTGTTCTTTTTGTTGGCTGCCGCCGAAGCTGTGGCCTTCGCTGAGGCAGCCGCTGCTGCGTCGGCCGCGCGCTGCGCATCCGCGTTCGGGTCAACGATCGAACCGACACCAGTGCCGCCACTTACAGCAACGGGCTGATCGGCAATGATCGTGGCGAAGAGTTCATCCGCCGCCCACTGGGTGGGCTGCACCTTGCCGGTGTACACGCCGTCGCCTCCGGTGGTGCCGGGGTATTGCACGAACACGACGCTGTCGAGCGGGATGTTCCGCAGCGCCATTCCGATGGAGACCATCGTGTCGACGTTATTGAGGCTGTTCGAGAGCTGCATGTTGCCCAGAGCGGCCTTCGCGATTCCATACAACTTCACTGGGTTGGTGAGCGTCTCGCTACTCTTCAGTTTGCGCACGAGAGCCGACAGGAAGACCTGCTGATTCGAAATTCGGCCGAGGTCGGAACCATCGCCGACGCCGTGACGGGTGCGCAAGAAGTCGAGCGCGTCAACGCCAGCAATGGTGTGCATTCCGGGGTCGAGGTAGACGCCCGTGTATTCGTCTTCGATGCGGTCGCCGACACAGATGTCAACACCACCGATGGCGTTGGCCATCTCGATAACGCCACCGAAGTCGATCATGGCCGCATACGGAATCGACAGACCAGTGACCTGTTCGACCGTGAGCACTACGCAGGGAAGTCCGCCCTCGTTCAGAACAGCGTTGATCGGTCCGGTCCATCCGCCGCCGTCGCTACGACCATCGCCATTGGTGTCAGGGCAGTCCGCCATCGGGAAAACCATGTCACGAGGGATGCTCACGACAACGGCGTTCGTGTGGTCAGCCGAGATGTGCAACAGCATGTTGACGTCGTTCAGGACACCCCCGTCGGATTCAAATCCGGTGTTCGCACGAGAGTCACTTCCGACGAGGAGGATGTTGACGCCGCCCTCGATTTCGCCGATCGTCGGAATCTTGTCGGGCTCGTTCGCCAGCGTGACACCTTCGTGTGCGCTCTGCGAGAGGTCCCACACCGCGATTGCGGCAACCGCTGTCGTGCTCACGAGCACAACGGCGACAGCAGTTGCCACGATCGAGAGGATAAAAGCAACTGGGCCACGGGTGCGCAGGCGACCGTGTCGTGCGACGGGCCGGTTCTCGGTGCCTCGCTTTTGTGACGGGCGACGAGGTGACATTGCGCTCATCCGGTGTCCTCCATGCGTGTGGTCAAACTACGAAAAATTCTTGAGCGGAGGGCGTGGGATTCGAACCCACGAAGCATTGCTGCTCACTGGTTTTCAAGA
>CAZYYL010000306.1:0-1569 GCA_964651425.1 uncultured Microbacteriaceae bacterium
CCAGTTGGCCCAGCGCAGTGAAGCGTTGAACCGTGCGCGTGTGCAGGCCGAAGCGGCGGATGCCGAACTCGTGCGTATCGAAGAAGGACTTGCCCACGCCAGCGAGCAACTCGCGCAGGTCGAGGCCGAAGCCGAAGCTGCTCGTGCCGAGCTCGCCGCACGTGAAGCGCAGCCACGCCCGGTGCTCGACGCGGGTGTGCGCGACGGTGCGTTGGCCGAACTCGAGCGTCTGCGTGAGGCCGAGGTTCAGGCACGTCTTGACCTCGAGACCGCGCGCGAGCGTGTGCGCGCCGAGGAACTTCGCGTCGAGAGCTTGCGCCAACAACTCGAGGCCGATCGGCAAGCGGCGGAAGAAACCGCTCGTCGTATGGTCATCCGTCGTCAGCAAATGGATGCGGCGACAAAGGTTGCCGATGATTTGCCACTCGTGCTCTCGTCAATCGACCGTTCCGTCAGTGAAGCGCGTGTGCGTCTTGCCCAGCGCGAGGCGGAGCGCACCGAGCTCAACGAAAAGCTCAGCGGACTCCGCGCGCAAGAAGCGCAGTTGCGCGAACGCCTCGGGCAGATCACCGAGAACGTACACGGCCTCGAACTTCAGATTTACGAAAAGAAGATGCAACTCTCGAGCTTGCTCGAGCGTGCCGCCGGGGAACTCGGTCTCGACGAGGATGTGCTCGTTGCCGAGTATGGTCCCGAGGTTGAAATCGTTGTCACCGACGACGAGGGCAACGAGACAACCAAGCCGTACGACCGCGTCGAGCAGCAGGGTCGACTGACCAGCGCCGAACGCAAGATCGGTCAGCTCGGCCGTGTGAACCCGCTCGCACTCGAAGAGTTCGCGGCTCTCGAACAGCGCCACCAGTTCTTGACCGAACAGCTCAAAGACCTCGACAACACCCGCAAAGACCTGCTCACGATCATCGACGAGGTCGATGCGACGATGCAGACCGTCTTCGCCGCCGCGTTCGACGACGTCAAGCGCGCGTTCGCCGACGTGTTCCCGATTCTCTTCCCGGGCGGTCAGGGCAGCATCTCGTTGACCAACCCCGACGACATGCTCACGACGGGCATCGACGTCATGGTCAAGCCGGCCGGTAAGAAGATCGACCGTCTGTCGCTGCTCTCGGGTGGTGAGCGCTCGCTCGCTGCGGTCGCGTTCCTCACGGCCATCTTCAAGGCCCGCCCCAGCCCGTTCTACATCCTCGATGAGGTCGAGGCAGCCCTCGATGACGCGAACCTCGGTCGCCTGCTCGCGATTTTTGAGGAACTGCGGTCATCCAGCCAGCTCATCGTCATCACCCACCAGAAGCGCACCATGGAAATCGCCGACG
Source organism: uncultured Microbacteriaceae bacterium (assembly GCA_964651425.1). Lineage (GTDB taxonomy): Bacteria > Actinomycetota > Actinomycetes > Actinomycetales > Microbacteriaceae > RFQD01. The sequence goes on from CAZYYL010000306.1 coordinate 1,332, forward strand.
CGCTCTACGGTGTCTCGATGCGTCAGGACGGTGTCTCGGCCGTGGTCGGTCAGCGCGTTGCGCAGAAGACGGATGACAATCGGGCTGATGACAAACCTTCCGAGCCGGCGTCCGAATCGGTCCCCGCCTAGCCAGGCTCTCGGACTTTCGCGAATAAGGTTTCTCACATGGCATCAAAGTGGTCGCTGGGTTCGAAGCTCAAAGGGATGTTCGGGCGCGACGAAACTCCGGTCGACGA
>CAZYYL010000307.1:0-1561 GCA_964651425.1 uncultured Microbacteriaceae bacterium
CGGGCATGTTCAACGGCATGATCGCGCCGCTGCGGTCGCTCGCGCCGACGGGCGAGGGTAACGACGTGGACCCCTGCAGGTAGCGGTCAACTTCCGCGGCGACGGAACGACCTTCGGCGATGGCCCACACAATGAGCGACTGTCCGCGACCGGCATCCCCGGCGACAAACACACCGGGTCGAGCTGTCTCGAACTTGGCGTTACGAGCAATGTTGCCGTGATCATCCACCGCCGTATTGAATTCGTCAGCGATGCGTTCGGTTTCTGGTCCGGTGAAGCCAAGCGCGAGAAGAACGAGGTCGGCAGGAATAATTCGCTCGGTACCTGACTTAGGAACGCGCTTGCCGTCGACGAACGCTGTTTCAGCGACGCGAATGCCGTTGACTTTTCCCGTGCCGTCGCTGACGAATTCGACAGTCGACGCGAGGTAAACCCGCTCGCCACCCTCTTCGTGAGCACTGGCAACTTCAAACAGCGTCGGCATCGTCGGCCACGGCTGGTTGGCCGGCCGTTCAGTCGGAGGCTGAGCCCCGATGGCCAACGTCGTGACGGATGCAGCGCCCTGGCGGTGCGCGGTGCCGATGCAGTCGGCGCCCGTGTCTCCACCACCGAGAATGACGACGTGCTTACCCTTAGCATCAATGGGGCTCGAGGCCAACGTCGATGCGTCATCACCGGCGACGAGCTTGTTGGCCGGCACTAGGTAGTCCATCGCGAAGTGCACGCCGTTGAGGTCGCGGCCAGGAATCGTGAGGTCCCGCGGTACCACGGCGCCCGTCGCAATGACAACAGCGTCGTAACGGGCGTACAACTGCTCCCACGTAACGTCAACGCCGATGTTTACTCCGGTGCGGAAAATCGTTCCCTCGGCCGTCATCTGCTCGAGACGTCGATCGAGGTGGCGCTTTTCCATTTTGAAATCCGGGATGCCGTAACGCAGGAGACCACCAATGCGGTCATCTCGCTCGTATACAGCAACCGTGTGGCCGATGCGGGTCAGTTGCTGCGCAACGGCGAGCCCGGCCGGACCGCTTCCGACAACTGCGACGGTCTTCTCCGTCATGCGGGCGGGGATGACCGGGATGACGAGCCCGGCGTCGAAGGCGTCATCGATGATCGAAACTTCGACCTGCTTAATCGTGACGGCTGGTTGGTTGATACCGAGAACACACGACGATTCGCACGGCGCCGGACACAAGCGTCCGGTGAACTCCGGGAAGTTGTTCGTGGCGTGAAGACGGTCGATCGCACCCTTGAGGTCGTCACGCCAGACGAGGTCGTTCCATTCGGGAATCAGATTGCCGAGAGGACAGCCTTGGTGGCAGAACGGAACACCGCAGTCCATGCAACGGCCGGCCTGCCTCTTGACGACGCCCGAATCGGTGCGTTCGTAAACCTCGTTCCAGTCCATGAGGCGAAGTGCCACCGGGCGTCGTGCCTGCGTCTCGCGCTCACGCGTGTTCAGAAAACCTTTGGGATCAGCCACCGGTCACCTCCAGAATCTTGTGCCACGTTGCGTCGCCGTCGGGATCGAGACCGGCGTCGACGGCTTCCTGTCGAG
>CAZYYL010000308.1:0-1551 GCA_964651425.1 uncultured Microbacteriaceae bacterium
CGGTTCCGACGCAACAGCCTGGCGCCAGAAGAATGCGACGCCCGACACGAGGGCGATACCGAGCATCACGAACCCGGTCACGGACTGGTCGGGGAGTGTGACGAAGTTGATGCCCAGAACGAGTGCACCGACGAATACCGCCGAGAGCACACCGCCGATGTGGTCGACGGTCTCCTCGGTTTCGTTAACGTGCCCCGGAACTTCACTCCAAACTAGCCAAATCGCTGGCAGGGCGAACGGAATCGCGATGACAAACGCCCATCCCCACGGAGCCACCATCAGAATCGCGCCCGCAAGCAACGGCGACATCGCCGACATCGCCGCACCGAGCGCCGACCACAGCGCAATCGCCTTCGTGCGAGACGCGCCAAACCACAGAGCCGAGATCAGCGCCAACGTCGTCGGATACGCCATGCCCGCCGCGAACCCTCCGAGCAGACGCGAAATTGCGAGAATCTCCACCGTGGGCGCGAAAGCCGACATCAACGCGGCGGGGATGCCCGCAATCAAGCCAATCAGCAGCATGTTCTTGCGTCCGTAACGATCACCAATCGCGCCGAGGTACAGAACCGTCGCCGCAAGTCCGAGCGAGAATCCCATCGCCACCAGGTTCAAGCCCGACTGCGATGCACCCAGCGTCTTGCCAATCTCAGGCAACCCCACGTTTGCCACGGCCAGATTCATGTTCGCCACTCCAGCTCCGAGAATCAGAGCGGTGAGGATGCGCCCGCCATTCTTCGGTGCAGTAGCAGTGCCGGGCATCCGAGGCTGTGGGTTCGCATTCATCACGTTCCCCACGGTACACTTTGAGCACGGCACCGGAAACGGTGTCGAATTCGCGTGCTCAGCAGTTTCGTGAATCCCCACCGGTCGGTGTGCCAACAAAGACACTCCGCGGGGCCACGAACGAGCACCAGGGTTTTTCTCCATCGGAGTGAAACGACATAACCGCAAATTGGCGTGCGTGTTCGCGCGCGCCGAAGAATAGGACAAGGCCATGGCCGTTGTAACAATTCGCCAGCTGCTCGACAGTGGCGTTCACTTTGGACACCAGACTCGTCGGTGGAACCCGAAGGTAAAGCGCTTCATTCTTGCCGAGCGCTCGGGCATTCACATCATCGACCTCCAGCAGTCGCTCGCCTTTATCGACAAGGCATATGAATTTGTGCGCGAAACCGTCGCACACGGTGGCACGATCCTCTTCGTCGGAACGAAGAAGCAGGCTCAAGAAGCCATCCGTAACGAGGCGCTGCGCGTGGGTCAGCCGTTCGTCAACGAGCGTTGGTTGGGTGGTCTTTTGACCAACTTCCAGACCGTGGGCAAGCGCCTCGCACGCATGAAGGAGCTCGAAGAGCTCGACTTCGAAGACACCACCAAGAGTGGCTTCACGAAGAAGGAACTCCTCATCAAGAAGCGTGAGCTCGACAATCTCCACAAGAGCCTTGGTGGAATCCGCAACCTCACCAAGACGCCGAGCGCGATGTGGGTTGTTGACACCAAGAAGGAGCACCTCGCCATCGACGAGGCGCGCAAGCTGGGCATCCCCGTGAT
>CAZYYL010000309.1:0-1551 GCA_964651425.1 uncultured Microbacteriaceae bacterium
AGTCCATCTTCAGGCCTGCGTCGATGCCCTTCTGGCGTTCCGCGTCGTCTTTGGGCGCGAGTATCCCCTGAATAAAACCGTCGAGCGCCTTGATCGCACACGCGGTGACGATGCCTTCGGGGCTGCCGCCGATCCCGACACACATGTCGATGCGCGATTCGTATCGCGCCGCGTTGATGCCCCCGGCCACATCGCCATCGAGCAGCAGGCGCGTGCCGGCACCCGACTCGCGAATCTGACGAATCAGTTCTTCGTGGCGCGGGCGGTCAAGCACGGCAATGCTCATCTCTGAGACGTCCTTGCCCTTGGCTTTTGCGAGCGCGCGGATGTTCTCCCCAATTGGCTTGCGAATGTCGACGACGCCTCGCGCCTCGATGCCGGCGACGATTTTGTCCATGTAGAACACGCTGGATGCGTCGAGCATGGCTCCGCGGTCGGACACCGCGATGACCGAAATCGCGTTCTGGCGGCCGGCGCCCGTGAGGCTCGTGCCGTCGATGGGGTCAACCGCGATGTCACACTGCGGGCCGTTACCGTTGCCCACGTGCTCACCGTTGAAGAGCATCGGCGCATCGTCCTTCTCGCCCTCACCGATGACAATCACGCCGTCGAAGTCGACCGTGGCGAGAAAGGCGCGCATCGCATCCACTGCGGCACCATCGGCGGCGTTCTTGTCGCCCTTACCGATGAACGGGTAGGCGCTAATCGCCGCCGCTTCGGTCGCGCGCACCAGCTCCATGGCGAGGTTGCGGTCGGGGTGCTGCTTCGGCTGGTACGCGTCTTTGCTCACGAGTTCACCCTACTCGCGCGCAACTATGCTGTAAGGGTCGCGCGCTGAGCAAGCGCATCCACTTTTCTTATGCCCGGAAATGGGCGAGAGACCGGCCACAAGGAGCACACCTTGCCCATCGCAACCCCGGAACAATACTCACAGATGCTCGACAACGCGAAGAAGCGCGGATTCGCGTACCCCGCGTTCAACGTGTCGAGCTCGCAGACGCTGAACGCCGTTCTTCAGGGACTCACCGAGGCCGGCTCGGACGGCATCATCCAGGTGACCACCGGCGGTGCCGACTACTTCGCTGGCCACACTGTCAAGGCCCGCGCCACCGGTGCGATTGCGTTCGCCAAGTTCGCGCACGAAGTTGCGAAGAGCTACCCCATCACGGTTGCCCTGCACACCGACCACTGCCCGAAGAACGCGCTCGACGACTTCGTTCGCCCGCTCATTGCTGCGAGCCAGGAAGAGGTCAAGGCCGGACGCAATCCGATCTTCCAGTCGCACATGTGGGACGGCTCGGCTGTGCCACTCAAGGAGAACCTTGAGATCGCCGTCGAGATGCTCGCTCTCACCAAGTCAATCAACGCCATTCTCGAGGTCGAGATCGGTGTCGTCGGCGGTGAAGAAGATGGCGTCAGTCACGACATCAACGAAAACCTCTACACGACGGCCGAAGACGCGTTGGCCACGGTCGAAGCGCTGGGCTTGGGCGAGAACGGTCGCTACATGGCCGCCATGACGTTCGGCAACGTGCACGGTGTCTACAAGCC
>CAZYYL010000310.1:0-1536 GCA_964651425.1 uncultured Microbacteriaceae bacterium
AGGTCAAAGACGCCGGTGGCGCGGCAGGCAACGTGAAATGGAATTTCGAGAAGTTCCTCGTGCAGCGCGACGGAACAATCCAGCGCTTCCGCCCCACAATGAAGCCGGATGACCCGGCAATTGTGTCGGCCATCGAAGCGGATCTCGCGCGCTAATCTCCTAGCCGATTGCGGCCGGCCATCGCTCGAGCTGCCTCACGATTGTCTTGGCGCTCGCGCAGCGTCTGACGCTTGTCGTATTCCTTCTTGCCCTTCGCGAGAGCGAGCTCGACTTTGGCGCGACCGTCTTTGAAGTACAACTGAAGTGGCACGAGCGTGAACCCACCCTCTTTGACTTTGCCTGCCCACTTCGCAATCTCCCGCTTGTGCATGAGCAGCTTGCGTTTGCGGCGCGGCGAGTGGTTATTCCACGTGCCCTGGTGATACTCCGGGATATGCACGGCGTCGAGATATGCCTGTCCACCCTCAAAGAATGCGTAGCCATCGACGAGGGATGCGCGACCCTCACGGAGAGACTTGACCTCGGTGCCCCACAACACAATCCCGCACTCGAGCGTCTCGATGATGTTGTAGTCGTGGCGCGCCTTGCGGTTCGTGGCGACAACTTTTTCACCCTGTTCTTTGGGCATCGCACACCTCCGTCTCGCGCATCCGTCCGGCGAGAGTCTGCCGGCCTGCCAGTTTACCGCGCGCCGTTTGGCGCTCGGCGCGGTCGGTTAGCGTTGGGGGATGTTGCGCTCGGGCGCACCCGTGTACAACTGCTGCGGGCGACCGATTCGGGTTGCCGGGTCGCTCGCCATCTCGCGCCAGTGGGCGATCCAACCGGGGAGTCGACCGAGCGCGAACAGCACGGTGAACATGCGCGTCGGGAATCCCATCGCCTTGTAAATCACGCCCGTATAGAAGTCCACGTTCGGGTAGAGCTTGCGCTCGATGAAGTACTCATCGGCAAGCGCAATTTCTTCGAGCTCTTTGGCAATGTCGAGGAGAGGGTCACTGACACCGAGCGCCTTGAGCACCTCGTCGGCACTCTCCTTGACGAGACGCGCACGCGGGTCGTAGTTCTTGTAGACGCGGTGACCGAAGCCCATGAGACGAACACCATCTTCTTTGTTCTTCACGCGTTCGACATAGCGCTGAACCGACTCTCCCGACTTGCGGATGTCACCGAGCATGGTGAGTACGGCTTCGTTGGCGCCACCGTGCAACGGACCAAACAGCGCGTTGATGCCGGCCGAAATCGACGCGAACATATTCGCGTCGGTTGAACCCACGATTCGAACAGTCGACGTGGATGCGTTCTGCTCGTGATCTTCGTGCAAGATCAAGAGTCGCTCGAGCGCACGAACCATCACGGGGTTCATGTCATACGTTTCGGCGCGGTTGCCAAACGTGAGGCGCACGAAGTTCTCGACGTACGAGAGCGAGTTGTCGGGGTACAGGAACGCCTGGCCGATGCTCTTCTTGTGCGCGTAGGCCGCCATGACCGGAACTTTTGCGAGCAGGCGGAACGCGGCAACCTCAACGTGCTGCGGGT
>CAZYYL010000311.1:0-1534 GCA_964651425.1 uncultured Microbacteriaceae bacterium
GCGGATGGTCGCATTCTTGCTCGAGAGCTCGCGCTCTTGGCGACGGAGTTCGGTGACATCGCGCAAGAGCAGGATGGCGCCGACGCGCTCGCCTTTCTCGGCGAGCGGGATGCCGCGAATCGCGGTCGTCATCTGCTTCGCGGTGACGTCCTCCTGCCAGGGCACGCGACCGCTCGCCACCATCGGCAGCATCTCATTCGCCGCGATCACTTGCGGGTCTCCGACCTGACGAACGACCTCGGCAAAGTTCGTGCCCTCGAGAGGAGCCGAATAGCCCATGCGGTTGAACAGCGACAGCGCGTTGGGGCTCGCATATCGAACCGTCGCCTCGCGGTCGATGGTGATGAGTCCGTCCGACGCGCGCGGGGCTCCCAGCTTCGGAAGGTCTCGTTGCGCGTCACTGGGGAAATCCCCTTCGGCGATCATCGAAAAGATTTGGTCGGCGGATTCCATGAAGGTCGACGCCTGACGGTTGTTGGGGATGTCCGCCACGACCGCGTGACGGGTGAGAACGGCGATGGGGTCGAAACCCCGACTGCGTCGAATCGGAATCGCGCGTACCTGGGTGGCGAATTCGTCGAACCAAATCGGCTCCGTCGGTTCGACCATCATCCCGCGGCGGTCTGCTTCGACGATGAGCTGACCCCACGATTCGTCGACGCGCATGCCCACGATGTCGCGCGTGAACACTGTGCTCGAGGTTCCGGCGCGGAACAGCGCCACCGCCACCCACGAATCGTCGTTCGTCTTCACCCAGATCGCGATGTCGCCGTACGCGAGGTCGGCGACGAGTTGCCCCTCGCGAACGAGGTCTTTGATCCACTCGATGTCCTCGGCACCCATCGACGCCTGCGCGGCGATGATTTCGGCGGCCTTGAGCATGACACAAGGTTACCGCCGCACTCGACCTCGACTTTTCGTGGGCATCTCACGTAAACCGACCAGATGCGCCACCCGCCTCCACGTCGCCGAGTTCACGGCTCGCCCAGCGGCTTCCTCCACACCATCACGCGAATCTCGAGGGATTGTCGCCCGCACGGTGTATTCGGTGAAACGATGAACGGCATCCATCGCGTCGCGGGCGGAACCGCCTGTCGTCTCGTTAAGAATGACGACCGGGTCGCGGCGAATCTCGGACAGGTCGTCAAGAGCTCGGATGAGGCGCGCGATTCCGACCGCATCGGAATGTCCGACGGCGACAACGGTATCCGCGCTGCGCAGAATCTCGCGTGCCGCCCCATCCCGCTGCGGGGCATCGTCGACCCACTCGTTCTCCTCGATGCCGAAGCCGACGTCGACAATCACCACATCGAATCGTTGTCGTGCGAGGTCAATGACGTCACGGATCTTGGACGGTTCGATTGCCGCCCATCGTGACGCTCTCGGTAATCCGGTGAGAACCGACAGCGACGTCGATCCGACCGTCGTCCTCACGGCGAGGCGTGTGAGCTCGTCGTCGGTGAGTTCGCCCCGAGCAGCAAGCCGACACGACGCCGCAAGGCCGGGCACCTCGTCCGCAATCGCAAGGGCAATC
>CAZYYL010000312.1:0-1524 GCA_964651425.1 uncultured Microbacteriaceae bacterium
GGTCAACGGCCGGGCCGCTTTCTTTCTCGGGGTCAAACGCGAACGGCGTCATGTCGACAGCCTTGCCCTTTGAATCCACGACCTTGATCTGGCCGAGCGCGTAGGCCACCGCCTTGTTACGAGCAACATCTCCGACGAGCGCCTGAATCTGACCGTTCTGCGTGAGGATCTGCGCGAACTCGTTAGGGTCCATGCCGTATTGCATTGCGCCGTTGACGATGGCCTGCGTGAGGTCACCCTGTCCGACGGTAATCTTCTTCGACTCGGCAAGCACGTCGAGAATCATCTGCTGCGCGAACATCGTGTTCGTCTCTTCGATGACCTCGGCGCGGTGCTTGTCGTCTTCGAGGCGACCTTCGCTCTCAAGGTGGCGGTGCACCTCGGCGTCGACGATTCCCTGAGGAACCGGAACCTTGAGGTCAGCAACGAGCTTTTCGAGGAGCTTGGTGCGAGCTTCTCGGCTCTGCTGCTGGCTCTTTCGCGAGATGACCTCGCCCTTGAGTACGTCCTTCAACTCGGCAATCGTGTCGACACCACCGGCCATCTGAGCGAAGTCGTCGTCAGCCGAAGGAAGTTCGCGCTCCTTGACCGTGAGCAGCGTGACGGCAATCTGCGCCTTCTCTCCCTCGTGGTCGCCACCGAGCAGAACCGACTCAAACGTCGTCTTCTCGCCAGCGGTCAGCGTGTCGAGTGCCTCGTCGATTCCCTCGATGAGTTCACCCGAGCCGAGTTCGTATGAAATGTTGTTCGCCGCGTCAATCTCTTTGTCGCCAATGGTGGCGACCAGGTCGAGCGTGACAAAGTCGCCCTTCTTCGCCGGGCGGTCGACGGTGATGAGGGTGCCGAAGCGCTCACGCAGGGCATCCATTTCGGCAAGAAGTTCGTCAGCAGTTGCGTCAGTGGCTTCGACCTCGACGGTGATTTTCGAGAAGTCAGGGAGCTTAATCTCGGGACGCACGTCGACCTCGACGGTGACGACGAGGTCACCGGTGAAGTCGTTCTCGTTCGGCAGCGTCACGATATCTGCCTCAGGGCGTCCCATCGGAGCGATTCCGTGCTCTTCGGCCGCCTTGCGGTAGAACCCGTCGAGCCCCTCGTTGACGGCGTGTTCGAGCACGGCGGGGCGACCGACTCGCTGGTCGATGAGCGGTGCTGGAACCTTGCCCTTGCGGAAACCGGGGATCGAAACCGACTCGGCGATGTGCTCGTACGCGTGCTTGATCGACGGCTTCAGCTCGTCTTCGCTCACCGTGATGGTGAACTTGGCGCGTGTCGGGCTAAGGGTTTCGACGGTCGACTTCACTGCGGGGTGCTCCTGATTGCGTGGGTGATTTATTACATGGATGGTCGGGGCGACAGGATTCGAACCTGCGACTTCTCGCTCCCAAAGCGAGCGCTCTACCAAGCTGAGCTACGCCCCGGATGATGTGTCGCACACCTACATTGGAGTGCTTCGACCATGAGATTCGCGCGAGGCGAAATGACCTCGTCGAGTCTAATGTATAGACTTGGTTCAGTCGCTCG
>CAZYYL010000313.1:0-1521 GCA_964651425.1 uncultured Microbacteriaceae bacterium
CTGAGCTGGCTCGCCTTCAACCAGCGCGTGCTCGAGCTCGCCGAGGATCCGTCACTCCCCGAACTCGAGCGGGCCAACTTCCTGGCGATCTTCGCGAGCAACCTCGACGAGTTCTTCATGGTGCGCGTCGCTGGTCTCAAGCGCCGAATCGTCACCGGCCTGGCGACGCCAAACAACGTGGGTCGCGCGCCGGCTGATGTGCTCGCCGACGTGACATCGCGTGCTCGCGAATTGCAAGAGCGCCACGCATCCGTGTTTCGCCAATCGGTTGTGCCCGCACTCGACGCGGCAGGCATCGCTCTTGTTCGATGGATCGACCTGAGCGACGACGAACGGTCGCGCCTGACCCGATACTTCGCCGACCAGGTGTTCCCGGTTCTGATGCCGCTCGCGGTTGACCCGGCCCACCCCTTCCCCTATATCTCGGGACTGTCGCTCAACCTCGCGGTGCGCGTGCGCAGCTCAAAGACCGGCACCGAAGAGTTCGCGCGCCTGAAGATCCCGCAGATGCTCCCCCGCTTCGTGCGCGTCGACGGCGGCACCGGCATCACCAACGTACGGTTCATCACTCTCGAAGACCTCATCGCGAATCGACTTGACGATGTGTTCCCCGGAATGCAGATCATCGAGCACCACGCCTTTCGCGTCACGCGCAACGAGGACGTCGAAATCGATGAAGACGAGAACGAGAACCTCATTCAGGTGCTCGAGAAGGGTCTACTGCGCCGGCGCTTTGGCCCGCCCATCCGCCTCGAAGTTGATTCGACGATGGACGCGCTCACGCTCGATCTGCTTCTGCGCGAGCTGGGCATCACTGAGCAGGAGGTCGTTCGTCTCGACGAGCCCCTCAACCTGACTGGGCTGTTCGAAATCGCGGGTCTCAAACGGGGCGACCTGCACTTCGCTCCGCACGTGCGCATCACAAACCCACGCCTGCGTGTGCCGGAGGGGGAATCGGCGAGCATCTTCAGCGCGATTCGCGACGGTGACGTGTTGTTGCACCACCCGTACGAGTCGTTCTCCACGAGCGTGCAGGCGTTTCTCGAGCAGGCTGCGACCGATCCACGCGTGCTCGCCATCAAGCAGACGCTCTATCGCACGTCGGGTGACAGCCCAATCGTCCAAGCCCTCATCGCCGCCGCCGAAGCGGGCAAGCAGGTGCTCGCCCTCGTCGAAATCAAGGCGCGCTTTGATGAGCAGGCCAACATCGGTTGGGCACGCAAGCTCGAAAAAGCCGGCGTGCACGTCGTCTACGGAATGGTCGGCTTGAAAACCCACTGCAAACTCGCGCTGGTCATCCGCCAAGAAGGCAACGAACTCAAGCACTACACGCACATCGGCACGGGTAACTACAACCCCAAGACGAGTCGCCTCTACGAAGACTTTGGCCTGCTCACCGCCGACCTGCAGGTGGGCAAAGACGTCACACGTCTGTTCAACGAACTCAGCGGCTACGCGATCGAGAAGAAATTCAAGCGTCTGTTGGTTGCGCCGATGCACCTGCGCAAGGGTCTGCTGCGC
>CAZYYL010000314.1:0-1510 GCA_964651425.1 uncultured Microbacteriaceae bacterium
ACTGCATCCCGCGATGTCGTCGCCGAGTTTGCCTTCATTGCGAGCCTGCTCGGGGTAAACCTGTCGCGCATCGCGGAGGAGATCATCCTCTGGAACACCCGCGAGTTCGGATTCGTCACGCTGCACGACGGCTACTCGACGGGCTCGTCGATCATGCCCCAGAAGAAGAACCCCGATATCGCCGAGCTCGCTCGCGGCAAGGCAGGTCGTCTCATCGGCAATCTCACCGGGCTCTTGACGACGATGAAAGGTCTGCCGCTCGCGTACAACCGCGACCTGCAGGAAGACAAAGAGCCGGTGTTCGACTCGATCGTGAACCTCGAGACGGTGTTGCCAGCCTTCACCGGGATGGTCGCAACCCTGACGTTCCACACTGACCGCATGGCCGAACTTGCACCACAGGGCTTCTCGCTCGCGACCGATGTTGCCGAATGGCTGGTGCGCGAAGGCGTTCCGTTCCGCGACGCACACGAAATCAGCGGCGAACTCGTCAAGTTCTGCGAGGCGAATAACCTGCAATTGCACGAACCGACGGATGCGCAATACGCGAGCATCTCATCCCACCTCACGCCCGCCGTGCGCGACGTGCTCACCATCGAGTCGTCCGTCGCGAGCCGCAATGGCGAGGGTGGCACGTCGCCCGCGCAGGTTGCCCGCCAAATCTCCCACCTCACCGAGCGCGTTCGCGATCTCGGCTTCTCGTTAGGCGCATCAAAGTAATGAACGACCAGACTCCCGCACCCCAAGTCAACGACCCCTCGTTCGACACCCTCTGGGACGAACTCACCTGGCGCGGACTCATCCACGTCTCGACCGACGCCGACGAGCTCAAGGCCTTGCTCGCGGGCGACCCAATCACGTACTACTGCGGGTTTGACCCGACGGCACCCAGCCTTCACCTGGGCAACCTCGTACAGCTGTTGCTTCTGCGGCGCATCCAGCTCGCCGGGCATAAGCCACTCGGACTCGTCGGCGGCTCGACCGGACTCGTGGGCGACCCGCGCCCGACCGCCGAGCGCACGCTCAACACGCGTGAGACTGTCGCCGAATGGGTGGGCTACCTCGAGAGCCAGATACGTCGCTTTCTCAGCTTCGACGGCGACAACGCAGCCCGAATGGTCAACAACCTCGACTGGACCGCACCGCTCTCGGCCATCGATTTCTTACGTGAGGTCGGCAAGTACTTCCGAGTCGGCACAATGTTGAAGAAGGATGCCGTCTCGGCACGACTCAATTCTGACGCGGGCATTTCCTACACCGAGTTCAGCTACCAGATCTTGCAGGGCATGGACTTCCTCGAGCTCTACCGCCAATACGGCTGCGTGCTACAGACCGGCGGAAGCGACCAGTGGGGCAACCTCACAAGCGGCACCGACCTCATCCACAAGGCCGAGGGCGCAAGCGTGCACGCGATCGGCACCCCGCTCATCACGAACTCCGACGGCACCAAGTTCGGCAAGAGCGAGGGCAACGCCGTCTGGCTCGACCCGACCATGACGTCGCCGTACGC
>CAZYYL010000315.1:0-1507 GCA_964651425.1 uncultured Microbacteriaceae bacterium
TCCGAGCCGTTGCGCGCGCGCAAGGAGTACGACGGCGAGTCGAAACGTGACCTGTCGTTCCCGCCGCTCCCCGAGCCGCTGACGGTTCCCGTCTACGACAACCACACCCACCTCGAGATCGCCGATGGCGAGAACCCGCTTCCCCCGGAGGAGAACCTTCGCCGAGCGGTCACAGTGGGAATCAAGGGTGTCGTTCAGGTCGGAACCGATCTCGAGACCTCGCGCTGGGGCGCTGACCTCGCCGACCGCGACCCGCGCGTGCTCGCCGCCGTCGCGATTCACCCCAACGAAGCGCCGGTGCTCGCCGAGCGTGGCGTGCTCGACGAGCACATCGCGGGAATCGCCGAACTCGCGACCCGCGACCGCGTTCGCGCGGTGGGCGAGACGGGGCTCGACTTCTTCCGCACCGACGAAGGCGGGCGCGCACCGCAGCTGCACTCGTTCGAGGCGCACATCGACATCGCGAAGGCGAACGGCATCGCGCTTCAGATTCACGATCGCGACGCGCACGTCGACGTCGTCGCGACGCTCCTCCGTGTCGGTGCCCCCGAGAAGACGGTATTCCACTGTTTCTCGGGCGACGACGAACTCGCCCGAATCTGCGCCGACCACGGATGGTACCTGTCGTTCTCGGGAACCGTGACCTTCGGTAATGCGAAGGGGATCCGCGCAGCTCTCGAGGTCGCTCCGCGTGAGCTCATCCTCGTCGAGACGGATGCGCCATTCCTCACGCCGACACCGTTCCGCGGACGCCCGAACGGCCCGTACCTCATCCCGCTGACGATGCGCTTTATGGCCGACCACCTCGGCGTCGACATCGACGAGTTGGGTGCCGACGTAGCCCGCAACACCGACCGGGTGTACGGCGCGTGGTGACCCTGCTCGGCGCCACCGAGATTCGCGCACTCGCGGAAACCCTCGGGGTGTCGCCCACCAAGAAGTGGGGACAGAACTTCGTGCACGACGCGAACACAGTCCGAAAGATTGTCGCGACGGCCGCGCTCGACCCCGGCGAGGCGGTCGTCGAGGTTGGGCCGGGACTCGGATCGTTGACGCTCGGTTTGCTCGAGGCGGGGCACCCCGTCACCGCGATCGAGATCGACCCGCGACTCGCCGAGCGCTTGCCCGTCACCGTAGCTGAACACGGGGTCGCGGAAGGCATGCTCACCGTCGTGCACGCCGATGCGCTCGCCGTCACCGAATTGCCGAATGCCCCGACCGCGCTCGTCGCCAACCTTCCGTACAACGTGTCGGTGCCGGTGCTCATCCACCTGCTCGAGACGTTCCCCACGATCCGCCGCGTGCTCGTGATGGTTCAGGCCGAGGTCGGCCACCGGCTCGCCGCGGTTCCCGGTTCGAAGATTTACGGCGTTCCCAGCGTCAAAGCGGCGTGGTGGGGGAGTTGGGCCGTCGAGGGCACGGTCTCGCGCCGCGTCTTCTGGCCCGAGCCCAACGTCGACTCCGTGCTTGTCGGGATGACGGCTCACCAGTCCCCCGGCGAAGAGCC
>CAZYYL010000316.1:0-1503 GCA_964651425.1 uncultured Microbacteriaceae bacterium
TAGAAAGTATCCTTTTGGGATGCCTACGATTCTCGTCAACCTCCTGCAGTCAACGGGCACGAAGGGTGGCATCGAGATCTACGCGAAGGAGCTCTACCGACAGCCCGCGATGGCATCGAGTGAGTTCACATTCGTCGCCTTGGTCAGCCGCGAGCTCGCGAAGACCGACACGTCGTGGTTTCCCGGTGAGGTCATCGACTCGGGAATCAGCGGCGAAAACCGTATCTCGTGGGCCTGGGGTGAACTCACCGCTGTAAACAGGGCCGCCAAGAAGATCGGTGCCGACTTGATTCACGGGCCGGCCATGTTCGGACCGGCCCGGTCGAAAGTGCCGGTCGTGATCTCCGTGCACGACGTGCTCTACTTCTCACACCCGGAACTCATGCAGTCGCCGCTTCTCACCGAACCCGTCAAGATTATGGAGCGTCTCGCTGCGCGCAATGCGACACACGTCATCACCATCAGCGAGTATTCGCGCCGGGGAATCGAGAAATATCTCAAGGTTCCTGCCGAACGCATCTCAGTCATCCCACTGGCCGGACGCACCGCTCGTCCGAAGTCGAACGCGAAACGCATCCACTCGGACACTCCGATGTTCCTGGCGATGGGCCAACGAAGTCCGTATAAGAACTTCGAGACCATCGTGAAGGCGTGGGCGCTCATCCCCGAAACCGACCGACCGCAACTCGTCATCACCGGTAGCCACGGGGAAGACCCACTTCTCCCCCTCGTGCGCGACCTGAAACTCGAGAATTGGGTGTCGTTGAAATCGTGGGTGTCGGTGGATGAACTGGCGGACCTTTTTCGCAATGCCACAGCGATTATCGACTCGACGCTTGCGACGGGCTTCTCGATGCCCACGCTGGAAGCAATGACCATCGGCGTGCCCGTTTTGCTTGCCGACACCGAGGTCTTCCGCGAGGTCGGCGGTGACGCGGCAGAGTACTTCACAGCGGGCGACCCTGCATCGCTGGCGACACAAGTTGCTGCAATTCAACACGACAAGAAACTGCTGCAGCGGATGTCCGAGCGCGGGTTTGACCGCTCAGAACCCTATTCCTGGGCGCGTGTGGCCGACGAAACGCTCGACGTGTTTCGCGCGGTCATCCGCTAATAATCAGCCCCAGCTGTCTGCCTAAGCGAGGCCGGCAATGACGTCGTACAGAACATCGATTGCCTCGTGCACTGGGTAGTGGTGGTTGCCGACGAAGAGTCCGTCGATGTGCACCTTGTCGGCAGCCGGCAATTCCGCCGGAACAACCGACGGCAGGTACTTCATGACTGGGTTCTTCGCAAAATTACCCGCAACAATCGGACGAGCGTCAATCTTGAGCTCGGTCAGTGCGCGAACGACGTCGTTGCGGCGACCCGCAAGTGAGTCTTCAAGGATGAACGAGAAGCCGAACCAGCTGCTATCGCCCGTTTCCTGCTGCGTGCGGACGCACGAGAGGTCGGCGAACTTTTTCTTGAAGTAGGTCGCGTTTTCGCGACGACCTTCGATGA